>JBKACM010000563.1:0-552 GCA_046269335.1 Alphaproteobacteria bacterium
CTTACGGGACTTCAAGAAAACAGATAAGATAATTGGAGCGTTCAAACCAGATGTAATTTTTCATCTGGCCGCAAATAGCCGTGAAAGTACCGGGCTGAGTACTTGTATTAGTTGGAGTAACAGTGTTAGTAGGGGTATTTGTTGGTGTTTGAGTTCTTGTGTTAGTTGGTGTAACAGTATTAGTCGGAGTATTTGTAGGTGTATTAGTTGGCGTTTGAGTACTTGTTTGAGTTGGTGTTACAGTATTTGTTGGTGTATTTGTTGGTGTGTTTGTTGAGGTATTCGTAGGAGTTTGAGTAGATGTCTGTGTTGGTGTATTAGTTGGGGTTTTAGTACTAGTATTAGTTGGAGTTAAAGTATTAGTAGGTGTATTAGTTGGCGTTTGAGTACTAGTATTAGTTGGAGTTAAAGTATTTGTTGGGGTATTCGTAGGAGTTTGAGTTGATGTGGTAGTAGGGGTTATGGTGTTTGTTGGCGGGTACGAAGTCTGCCAGCGGCTGAAAGCCGACGAGAAGACCCGTGACATCCTGGTCATCTTTGTCACCGCCAGGG
>JBKACM010000564.1:0-548 GCA_046269335.1 Alphaproteobacteria bacterium
CTGGATGCCCTGCCGAATCCAGACCTCCTCCTGGGCCAGTTTTTTGTCAAAGAGGGCCTGTTGTGTCGCCTCCACCTCCAGTGCCGCCTCTTTGCGCCGCCGGTAGGTGGCATAGTCTCCCGGCCAGTCGGTTATCCTGCCCCGATCCAACTCCAGGATGCGGGAGGCCAGCCGGTCGAGAAAGAGGCGATCATGGGAGACAAAAAAGAGGGTGCCGCGAAAGGCACGTCCGCCGGACTCCCCCCGCAGAAAGTTTTCCAGCCATTGAATTGCTTCCAGGTCCAGATGGTTGGTGGGTTCGTCCAGCAGCAACAGATCGGGATTGTTCACCAGGGCACGGGCCAGGAGAACGCGGCGTTTCATCCCCCCGGAGAGGGTGGCGAAGGGGGCATCGGGGGGCAGGGACATCTGCGACAGCCGTTCGTTGACCCGCGGCGACCGCTCCCAGCCCTCCACGGCAGCCGCCGGAGGCTCCTCCTCTGCCCGGTTGGTTGCACCATCGGCGGCGGGAGGGACCGCCGCTCCGCCGGCCACCACCTCCGCGATAC
>JBKACM010000565.1:0-547 GCA_046269335.1 Alphaproteobacteria bacterium
TCCCCTCATCGGCCAGGGGGGAATTGCCTCTGGGGAAGATGCCATCGAATTTTTGCTGGTGGGGGCCACCGCCGTCGGTATCGGCACCGCCCTCTTCCAAACCCCCCTGATTGGTGCCCGATATCGGTGGAGCCGTTCCGAGCGAAAGCAAGGTCCTTTACGCCCTCGTCGATCCTGTTTCGCCCCCATCAGATGCCGTCCGTAAACGGCATGTGGTGGAGGCGCCGGGTACCGCCCCCGGGTCCGATGGGTTTATTCCGACGGCCATTTATCGCTGTAGCCGAGAACGTCTCGGCGAGGTTGATAATAGCAGACTAGGAGGCGTCGGTAAACTAAAACGAAATGCCGTTGAACGCGTTGAACATCTTTCCGTCCAGCGTCTTCGCCACATGATTTTCCGTTGCCTCCCTGAACACACGCATTGTCTCCGGGTGGACATAGTACGTCCTGCCTCCATCCAACGAAAGCATGTCCTTGCGCGGGGGATAGTAGGGCCGGATGTTTTGCCGGTGTCCTTGCTTCCGACGCCTGCGGGCGCGAGATGGAG
>JBKACM010000566.1:0-547 GCA_046269335.1 Alphaproteobacteria bacterium
AAACACCTGCGCGGCGATGTGAATTTTGCCTGGCCCACCGCCGAGATCGCGGCCCGCCGACCATTGGCTTACCTTTGACGAAAACTTTCTCAACAAAATGCATAGCGATTTTTTCTCCCAGTTCATCGGGGATTGTGAGGTGACTGACATGACCGACCTATTAAACCGCCTTAATACTGTTTCGCCCACGCAGGGACGCGCACTCGCAGCTCACCGGACGTGGGCACTCATTAAGGCTATCGGATTCGAAACGACTAAGGCTTCGATGCCTAAATCGACATTCATGCTGCACTGCAAATATCTGCGCCTCGCCGGCCTATCAGCTGCCGACCTCCATAGCGCCCAGATTATTCCTTTCCGCAGGGATGTAATTACCATTGCCTCGCCCGTGACCTCATGGGAAGAATTGCGGCGGGCAGCATGATCAAGCCGGATAAATCTGACCGCCTAGTCGCGGAGCTTCAACGCATCGGGGGCATTACACACGGAGAAGCCTCCCTCTATGTTTGGTTCATTCTTCGCAGACTGGGGATGATTGAATGACTGA
>JBKACM010000567.1:0-544 GCA_046269335.1 Alphaproteobacteria bacterium
CTCTTATGCATATGATACAATTGAATACATAAAAAATCTCTCCACCGTCATCCAGCGGGGGGACAAGGTGGGCATCATAGGTCCCAACGGCTGTGGCAAGACCACGCTGTTGAATCTCCTGTTGGGTCATCTGACCCCCACAAGCGGAACCATGCGTCTGGGAACCAATCTGGAAGTGGCCTATTTCGACCAGCTCCGCGCCGGTCTCGATGAAGAGAAAACCGTGGCCGACACCGTGGCCAATGGCCGGCTCAATGTGACATTCCGGGGACAGAATCGCCACATCATCAGCTATTTGCAGGATTTCCTGTTTGCCCCGGAACGTGCCCGTTCCCCGGTGAGGATTCTTTCCGGCGGAGAACGCAACCGCCTGCTGCTGGCCAAACTGTTCTTGAACCCCGCCAATCTGCTGGTCATGGACGAACCCACCAATGACCTGGATGTCGAAACCCTGGAACTGCTGGAAGAACTGCTGGATGACTATACCGGAACCGTGTTGCTGGTCAGCCATGACCGCGCCTTCTTAAACAACGTGGTCACCAGT
>JBKACM010000568.1:0-543 GCA_046269335.1 Alphaproteobacteria bacterium
GTCAGGTTGAGTTGGTGTAACTGTTGGGAATGGAGTTACTGGTGGGGTTTCAGTTGGTGTAGGTGTCACTGATGCCGTTGGTGTATTTGTAATAGCCGGAGTTTGAGTTTGAGTTATCGTTGGTGTAACTGTTGGAGTGTTAGTAGGTGTTTCCGTAACTGTCGGCGTGTTTGTAGGTGTTTCAGTTGGTGTCTCTGTTGGTGTCTCCGTTGGTGTAACTGAAGGGGTATTAGTCGGTGTTTCAGTTGGTGTTGATGTTGGTGTTTCAGTAACTGTAGGGGTATTTGTTGGGGTTTCTGTCATTGTAACCGTAGGAGTGTTTGTTGGAGTTTCAGTAACTGTTGGTGTGTTCGTTGGTGTTTCAGTTGGGGTTTCGGTAGGTGTACTTGTCGGTGTTTCAGTAACTGTTGGCGTGTTTGTCGGTGTTTCAGTAACTGTTGGTGTAGGTGTATTTGTTGGCGTTTCTGTTGGCGTTTCTGTTGGTGTTGGTGTCTGTGTTTCTGTAGCAGTTGGTGTTAGTCCAGGACTTGCTGTTGGTGCTGG
>JBKACM010000569.1:0-539 GCA_046269335.1 Alphaproteobacteria bacterium
CTGATGTTCGCGACCGATTCGGTGCCGGCCATCTTCGCGGTGACCACCGATCCGTTCATCGTGTTCACCTCGAACATCTTCGCCATCCTCGGCCTGCGCTCGTTCTTCTTCACCCTGCGCGACCTGCTGGGGCGGCTGCGCTATCTGAAATACGGGCTGGCGCTGATGCTGATGTTCATCGGGGCCAAGATCCTGCTGGCCGAGGTCATCGCCATCCCCGTCACCGCCGCCCTCGGGGTCACCTTCTCCATCCTTGCCGTGACCATCATTGCCTCGCTTCTGGTCACGCGCGGGGGGGAAAAGGTCGGATAAGGGCTCGAGGCAAAATAACCGCGCCGGATTGCGCCGGATTTTGGTTCGTTCGCCAGGCGCGCCAGGGCAGCCTGGCAGGGCGCCCGTCAGGTGGCCCTGGATTGCTTCGCTTCGCTCGCAATGACGACTGGAGCCATGGTGACGGGAGAACCGCCCCCAAGCGGGGGGTGTGAACGGTTACTACCCGGTCGGCAGGCGGAAGAAGAAGGTGCTGCCGTGTCCGGGGT
>JBKACM010000570.1:0-537 GCA_046269335.1 Alphaproteobacteria bacterium
GGGCGTCAGTCGGGCGCGCGGCAAGGGCGACGCCTGGTTTCATTTTCACGACGTTTCTGGTGCCGAGGTCCCTGCCAGCCAGGCCGATACCTGGGCCACGGTGGTCTACAAGCCCCACGGCGGTATCTGGCCGGTGGGCAATTTCCTGGTCTCCGATTCCGATTACGTCGAGGCCTTGACCGAAATTGACATCCAGTCGCCCATACCTGGGATCGTGCAGCAGCGGCGCGCAGATTGCGGTTTCGTCTTCCTCGGTTGCCGTTTCTACGACCAGATGCTCCGCACTTACGCCCGCCAGATCCTGAAGCGCTCCGCCGGCCCTCATTACGCCATGCTGCCGGAGGAGCCCACCGCCAACGAACGGCGGTTTCTGGAGGAACAAGGCATCACGGTGGTATGATACCAGTGAGCCGATGAGTCATCTCATCGGCTCACTGGTATTATTTGTCTACTTCCCCCTCCGCAAATCGATCTCCACCCCCGGTTCGCCGCTGAACTCCACCAGGATATCTTCGTCACGGACGATGTACTGGCAGG
>JBKACM010000056.1:0-12480 GCA_046269335.1 Alphaproteobacteria bacterium
CGTACCGTCTGTGCATATTTTGACCATGGGTCAAAATATCTGCACGGCGGTATAATACCGGCCGACACTCGATCTGACACTCGTCGGCCGGTATTGAGCCGCCATTGAGGCGGCAGCCAAGCGGGCGGACGCCCGCGCCCGGTGAGGGCAGACAAAAAGGTACCAGGCGGTCATTTCAATGGCCGCTTGGTATAAGGCCCGGGGGTGTCGGGATCATGATGGAGGGGGGAGATGGGCTTCGTGACGACGGGGGCCGGTGCGTTTAACGATCTCAGAATCGCCACGCGGGTTTCTCTGGCATTCGTGCTGCCGCTGGTGGCTCTGTTGTGGTTCTCCGCCGGCAATGTTCTGACGGAACATCGCACGATGGTCGAGATGGAGTCGCTGGATGTCCTGGCCGGGGTCGGGGCGCGGATCAGCGCCGCGGTTCACGAACTTCAGCGGGAGCGGGGCAGTTCCGCCCTTTTCCTGGGTTCGAAAGGCCAGAAGTTCGGGGACCGGGTCGATGCCCAGCGTCAGGCGACGGACGCGCAACTTGCCACCCTTCGGGAGACGCTGGGACGTTTTGACTTTTCCGCCTACGGACCGACCCTGGCCGACGCCGCCGCCAAGGTCAGGACCGCCCTTGACGAGCTGCCGGGCAAGCGCCGCCAGGTGACGGCCCAGGAACTGGCGGTGCCGCAGATGGCCGGATACTATACCGGAACCATCGCCAGCATGCTGGATGTCGTAAGTCAGATGGCGGTCTTGAGCCAGGATGTCCGGGTCAGCAACCTCATTTCCGCCTACGTCAACTTTCTGAAGGCCAAGGAGCGTACCGGACAGGAGCGGGCCATGGGCTCGGCCGGCTTTTCCGCCGGCAAGTTCGCGCCTGCGATCTATCAGCGCTTCGTTGAATTGATTGCCGAACAGAATGTATTTCTCGGTCAGTTCAAGGCCTATGCCGCCCCGGATCAGGTTGCCTTCCTGGAGCGGACCGTATCCGGCCGCGTCATCGAGGACGTGACGCGGATGCGGGAAATCGCCCTGAAGAGTCCTGAAGCCGGCAACACCGGAGGGGTCGAGGCTCCGTCCTGGTTTGAAACCGTCACCGCCAAGATAGACCTTCAGAAACAGGTGGAAGACCGGCTGGCCGCCGACCTTCGCCAGACCTCCGAGACCCTGGCCGACACGGCGTCGCGTCGGTTCCGTATCACCGGTGCCGTCGTCCTGGTGCTTCTGGTCGCGACCGTCTCTTCCATCCTTGTCATCATCAGGGGCATCGTCGGGCCGATCTCGGAGATGACCCTGGCGATGGGGCAGTTGGCCCGGCGGGATTTTTCCGCCCGGATCCCGGGACTTGGCCGGCGGGACGAGATTGGAGCCATGGCCCAGGCGGTGGAGGTGTTCAAGGAAAATATGATCAAGGCCGACGAACTGGCCGAGACCCAACGGATCGAACAGGAAAAAAAGGAAGCCCGTCGCCTGTTTCTTGAGCGGCGATCGCAGGAGTTCGACAAGGGGGTCAGCGGGGCCCTTCAGGGAGTGGCGGCAGCGGCGGATGAGATGCAGGCGACCGCCGGCTCGATGACCGCCATCGCCACCCGGACCAGCGAGCAGGCCGACTCGGTCGCCACCGCCGCCGATGGTGCCTCCACCAACGTCCAGACGGTTGCCGCCGCTGCCGAGCAGCTTTCGGCCTCCATCGCCGAAATATCGCGGCAGGTATCGCAGTCTTCCAAGGTCGCCGCCGACGCGGTGGAAGAGGCGCGCCGGACCAACGAGACCGTGGCTGGCATGGCCGAAGCCGCCGAGCGGATCGGCGAGGCGGTGAAGCTGATCACCAACATTGCCGCCCAGACCAATCTGCTGGCTTTGAACGCCACCATCGAAGCGGCACGGGCCGGGGATGCCGGCAAGGGCTTCGCCGTGGTCGCGGGTGAAGTGAAATCCCTGGCCAATCAGACCGCCCATGCGACCGAGGAGATTTCCAGACAGATTGGTGCCGTTCAGGGGGCCACACGGAGTGCCGTCGAGGCTATTCGCGTGATCGGCGGCACCATCGGTCGAATCGACGAAGCGACCGGAGCCATCGCCGCCGCCGTCGAGGAGCAGGGTGCCGCCACCCGGGAAATCGCCCGAAACGTTGAAAAGGCCGCCGCCGGTACTCAGGAGGTTTCCGGAAATATCGATGGTTTGCGCTACTCTGCCAACGAAACCGGCAGCTCCGCCACCCAGGTACTGGAAGCCACTGGGGAGTTGTCCCGCCAGGCGGCCACTCTGAAGAATCAGGTGGAGCACTTCCTTCGCGACATCCGGCATGACGGCTGATAATCTGTGCCCGAGGTGGGAGGCGCTTTGGCTCACGCCATCACGAAGGGGAGTGGCGTGCCCATCAGCAGCATGACGGCGTTCGCGCGTGTCCAGGGGGGCGCTGGCGAGTCTTCGGGACCTTCCTGGGTCTGGGAGGTTCGTAGTGTCAACGCCAAGGGTCTGGATTTTCGCGTTCGCCTGCCCTCCGGGTTCGAGAGACTGGAAATTTCCACCCGTGACCGGGTGAGCCGGCGCTTCAAACGGGGCAGCCTGTCCCTGACCTTGAACCTGGTCCAGGCGGAGGAGCGCCCCTCGGTGCGGGTGAACGAGGGGCTGCTGGGCCATCTGGTGGAAATCTCCCGCCTCTGGCAGGCCCGTTTTCCGGACGCCCTGGCTCCGGCGCGGCTGGATGGTCTTCTGGCGCTCAAGGGGGTTCTGGAGGCCGCGGACAGCAGCCAGGATGGCCGGGATCCCGAGCGGTTCGCCACCTTCGAGGCTGGAGTCCTGCAAAGCCTGGAGGAGGTACTGGAGGCCTTGGCGCTCATGCGCGGGGAGGAGGGTTCCCGCCTGGGTCTGGTGCTGCGGGACCAACTGGATAGCATCGCGGCCTTGAGCGAACAGGCGGCAGCGATGGCGGCCTTGCGGCCCGAGGCCATGCGGGAGAGGCTGCGGTCTCAGCTCGCCCTTTTGCTGGAAGCCTCTCCGGCCCTGCCCGAGGATCGCCTGGTGCAGGAGATGGCGCTGCTGGCGACCCGGACCGATGTCCGTGAGGAACTGGATCGTCTGCATTCCCACGTGGAGGCCGTCCGGCAACTGCTGGCGGAAGGGGGAGCGGTGGGCCGGCGTCTTGATTTTCTGTGTCAGGAACTCAACCGCGAGGCCAACACCCTGTGCTCCAAGGCCTCCAGCGTCGAGTTGACCCGGATCGGACTCGATCTCAAGTCCGTCATCGATCAGTTCCGGGAGCAGGTGCAAAACATAGAGTGAGTGCCACGGTCATGAGTCCTGTCGATTCTACAGCCCACGCCCATGGAATTCACCGGCGGGGCGTGATGCTGGTGATGTCCTCTCCCTCCGGTGCCGGCAAGAGCACCATCGCCCGGTCGCTGCTGGCCCGCGATTCGGAGTTGCACCTGTCGGTTTCCGTTACCACCCGACCCCCGCGCCCGGGCGAGGTGGACGGACGCGATTACCACTTCATCACCGTGGACGAATTCAGGCGCATGGTCGATGCCGCCGAATTTCTGGAACATGCGCGCGTGTTCGACAATTACTACGGAACCCCACGGGCCGCGGTCGAACAGACCTTGCGCGATGGCAATGACGTTCTGTTTGACATCGACTGGCAGGGGGCTCAGCAGCTTGGGGCCAACGCCCGCAGCGACCTCGTCAGTGTCTTCATCCTGCCGCCGTCGGTGGGGGAGCTGGAGCATCGCCTGCGCTCCCGTGCCCAGGACAGCGAGGCGGTCATGGCCAGCCGCATGGCCAAGGCTGCCGACGAGATGAGTCACTGGCCAGAATATCAGTACGTCATCATCAACCGCGACGTGGAGAAGAGCATCGACGACGTTCACGCCATCCTGCGCGCCGAGCGCCTGCGTCGCCGTCGCCAGATTGGCATGATCGAATTCGTCAACCAGATGCGCGGGTCCTAAGCAGGAACAAATTATACCAATCCGCGTTGATCGTGACCGATCAACGCCCTCAATCGCCGGCGGGGCCGTCCGGCCCCTTGGCTTGCGCGCGAACGATCGCGCGGGCGCTCAATGCGCCATTCCCAGACCGTGATGAGTCAAGCTCATCTCGGTCTGGTATAAGGGGCATTTCCAGAAACCCTCTCCCTTGATGGGGGAGTTTTTAGTAGTGCCCTTAGATCCTATGCAGGCGAGCGACGGCATTGCGCCGATGCGGCGTGCGTATTATACCGGAGCCAGAAGGTTCCAGCTCCCAATCCTTCCATGTTGGGCGGGTTCGAGGAGCATGGGCCGGGACCTCGCCATCACCAGCGGAAGGCCTTTCAGCCGTGAACGATATGCCCAGCACCGGCGATCCAGCAGCCGCCTCGTCCAGGGCCGCCGCGGCCCAGGGGATCAAGCTTTCCATGGTGGACTATCTCCTGCCCCGGATTCATCCCGAGGGGTGGCGGTTCATTCCGGTGTTCGCCATCGTCGCGGCGGCGCTGTTTTTTCTCTATCAACCCCTGGGATGGATCGGCACCGCGCTGACCGTGTGGTGCATGGCCTTTTTTCGCAACCCGCCGCGAACCACTCCGGTGCGGTCCGGCCTGATCATCAGCCCGGCCGATGGCGTGGTGCAGATGATCCAACCGGTCGTACCACCGCCGGAGCTGGAGATGGAGACCGGGGAGACGCCTCTTACCCGCGTCAGCATCTTCATGAGCGTGTTCAACTGTCATGTGAACCGGGTGCCCAGTGACGGACGGATCGTCCGGACCGTGTACCGCCCGGGAAAATTTCTCAATGCCTCCCTGGACAAGGCCAGCGTCGACAACGAACGTCAGTCGGTACGGATGGTGCTGCGCGACGGTCGGGAAATCGCTTTCGTGCAGATAGCGGGTCTGGTGGCCCGGCGTATCCGCTGCGATCTGGTGGAGGGGACGGAGGTGCGTGCCGGTCAGCGGTTCGGCCTGATCCGGTTCGGCAGTCGGTTGGATGTCTATCTGCCCGAGGGCATTTCTCCCATGGTGGCGGTCGGCCAGACGGCCATTGCCGGCGAGACGGTACTGGCCGATCTTTATGGTACCGGTGCTACCTGTGTGGGGGAAGTCCGCTAGATGGTCCGACTGAAACGTCCCGACAAGCTGAAGGGTCTGTCCTTCAACCGGATGATTCCCAACATTCTGACCCTGCTGGCCCTGTGCGCGGGCGTCACCTCCATGCGCTTCGGCCTGCATGGGGAATGGGAACGGGGGGTCGCCGCGATCGCCTTCGCCGCCGTTCTGGACGGCATCGACGGGCGCATCGCGCGGTTGTTGCGCGGCACGACCAAGTTCGGAGCCGAACTGGACTCCCTGTCGGACTTCGTGAGCTTCGGCGTGGCCCCCGCCATGCTCCTGTACCTGTGGACGATGCAGAACGCCGGGGGATTCGGCTGGGCGCTGGTTCTGCTGTTTTCGGTGTGCGCCGCGCTGCGTCTGGCCCGCTTCAACACCATGCTGGGCGAGGCCCCACCCTGGGCCTACAACTTCTTCACCGGCATGCCGACCCCGGCGGCGGCCCTTCTGGTCCTATTGCCGATGATGGCCTGGCTCAAGACCCAGGCGGAAATATTCCAGCACCCGGGGCTGGTATCGGTGTTCCTGATCGGCATTTCGTTCCTGATGGTCAGTCAGGTGCCAACCTATTCCTTCAAGCGCATCCGGGTTCCCCATCGCTATGTCCTGCCGATGATGCTGGTGGTGGGGCTGCTGGCGGCTTTTCTGGTAACCGAGCCCTGGATCACCATCAGCATCATCGGCGTTCTTTATCTGGCCAGTATTCCCACCAGCATGCGTCGTTTCGTTACCCTGCGCAATCAGGCCGCGGCGGAGGCTCATGCCGCCGCGGAGGCCGGGGTCGGGACGATTCCCGAGAAACCGGAATCTTGAATGGCCCCTTCCCGCGGTCTAGACTCCCCGCCTTCGCAGGGATCGGCTGGTGAGGAGAGCTCCGATGGGACTGAATTACGACGACCTGCCCATGGACTGGGTCGGGAACTGGGCCGGCCGCCGGGCCGCTCTGACCCCGGACCGGGTCGCTCTGTACGACTCGTTCACCGGAATGTCGTACACCTATCGGGAGATGAACGAACGGGCCTGCCGGGTGGGAACGCACCTGAGCCAGGGGATGGGTCTGGGCAAGGGCGATATCCTCGCCCTGGTCTGTCGCAACCGGATCGAGGCCATAGACCTCTACCTGGCCTGCGGAAAGCTGGGGATCATCCTGGCACCGTTGAGTCAGCGTCTGAAAAAACCGGAACTTGATGATCTGCTGGGTCGCCTCCGGCCCAAGGCCTTCTTCCATGAAAATCTGTTCGCGGAACTGGTATCGACCCTGTCCGTTCCCGCTTCGGTCCAGGCCGTGATCAACTTCGATGACGATCGAGCGGTCTTTGAAAACGTCCTTCTGAAAGCCGAACCCAGGGAGGGAAACATCCCCCTGGCAATGAACGACACCTGTCTTTTCGTTCACACCGGGGGTACGACCGCCGTTCCGAAAATCTGTACCGTGACCCACCGGCAGATGGTCTGGAACTCCTTCGATATTCTCGCCACCGGTGTTCTCGGGGCCTATAGAAGCGTCCTCATCACCTTTCCCTTTTTCCACATCGGCGGATGGAACACCTTCACCCCGCTTATCCACGCCGGCATCACCGGCGTCCTGATGCGTGAATTCAATCCTGGTCTGGTACTGGATCTGATTCACCAGGGGCGGGTGGAGAATTTCGGAGCCGTCGAGGCCATGCTTCAGTTTCTGATTGCTCATCCGAAGTTCGCGGAGACGGATTTTTCCGGACTGAAAGGGATCATCACCGCCGCCGCTCCCTGTTCGCAGGCGGTAATGAAGGCCTTCCTGGACAAGGGGGTTCCCGTCAGCCAGACCTATGGAATGACCGAGGCCGGCCCGTCCAATTTCGCCTATGTCCCCCGCACCGGGTCCATGGAGGAGCTGCTGGCCAACTCGGCGAGTATCGGTACGTCCATGTTCCATTGTGATGCCAGGATCGTCGATCCGGAGACGAGGCGTGACGTGGAACCGGGAGACGTCGGGGTCCTGTGCCTGCGCAGTCCGCACAATTTCGAAGGATATTTGGGCGACCCGACCCGGACCGGGAAGATGCTCGATCCGGAGGGATGGATCTTCACCGGCGATCTGGCGACGCAGGATCGGGACGGCCTGGTTTCCATCAAGGGACGGGCGGACAACATGTTCATTTCCGGGGGGGAGAACGTCTCGCCGGAAGAGATAGAACAGGCCCTGATGAAACATCCCGCCATCGCTGGTGCCATCTGTGCCGGTATCGCCGATCCGAAATGGGGGCAGGCTCCGGTGGCGCTGGTCGTCTTCCATGCCGGGAAGAGTCTCGGGGAGGAGGAGATGAAGGCGTTCTGCCGGGAGCAGATGGCCAACTACAAGGTCCCCACCCGGATTCAGCCGGTGACGGAATTGCCGCTGACGGGGGCGGGGAAACTCAATCGCAGCGCCGTGGTCGCGATGTTTTCGCAATAGAAAATATCATCTGGCGAAAAGCAACCACAAGACGGCATCGTGAGGGGCCGAACGGCCCCTCACACTCCCCGTGACCTGGATTTTTTGGGGATGGGGTAGCGCGTGGGCCTCAGGCCGTGGCATCTTTGATCCTGGGCCAGGTCTTCCGCCGTGTCCATGTCCCGTAGAACCGCGTCATCGGGCATGACCACTTCCCGTACCCGGGTTCCCGTCAGCAGGTCACGGCCGCCCCGATCGCCCCGGAGCGCCCGCAGCGCGGCGAAGTGGCTCCGGCCCCAGAGTACGGGATTGCCGCGCCGCCCTTCGTGGACCGGCACCGTGGGCGTGCCATCGAAACCGGCGGTCAGGCGACGGATATGCCCCGCCGTCACCAGCGGCATGTCCCCCAGGCACACCATGACCCCGTCGCATTCCTCTGGCACGGCCTCGATCCCCAGGACCAGGGACGAGGCAAGCCCCCGCCCCGGATCGGGGTTGGGCACGAAGCGCAGGGGAAGCTCCGCCAGGGCCGCCCGCACCGCCGAAGCCTGACGGCCAAGAACGACGATCCCAGGCCACAGTCCGGCTTCCAGACAGGCCTCCGCCACCCAAAGCACCATGGGACGCCCCTGGACAGGCCGTAGCAGCTTGTTGCCCCCTTCCATGCGGGTCGAAAGTCCGGCGGCCAGGATCAGGGCGGCGATACGGCTCAAGACGCGCGATGCCGGATCTGGATCAGGTGGGCCAGGATGGAAACGGCGATTTCCGCCGGGGCCCGGCCCCCCAGCGCCAACCCTACCGGCCCATGGATGCGGGACAACGCTACCGGGTCGAAACCCTGCTTCCCCAACCGTTCCAGCCGTTGCGCGTGGGTGCGGGTACTGCCCAGAGCACCGATGTAGAAGGCCTGGGAGCGCAGGGCTTCCATCAGAGCTGGATCATCCATCCTGGCCTCATGGCTCAGGGTGACGACAGCGGTTCTGGCGTCGGGGGCCGGTTCGGTGGCGAAAGTGGCGGTGTGGGGATCGATCACCGTGACCGCAAAGCCGGCCAGCGTTGCCATGGGGGTCAGGGCCTGGGCGATGGGACCCGCTCCGACCAGCACCAGGCGATAGGTGGGGGGGTGGTCCCGTGTGTCCGCCCAACCGGCGGGGTCGAATCGACAGCGACATCCTTCCCCCTCGGGGGAGGCGGTCGGAGCCCACGCTCTCGCAGTGGCGCGCCGGGCCAGGATACCTATCAGGTGGGCCCGGTATTCCGGAGTGGCGTGGAGATCCTCGCCAAGTCCATCGGATCGGATGACCACCGTCTCCAGTGCCGTCCCCGAGGCCAGAGCCTGCTCCAGACCGGTATGCCGGAACACGCACGGACCGGCTCCGGTCACCGCCACCCGGGGGCCGGCGTCGGTCAGGGCCACGAATACGCCGACGATAGGATTACGGGAAGCCGGGTTGGGAAACTTGGCATAGCCTGCCGCCACCGGCACCGGAAACGTTACCGCGGTAAGAATTTCCCCTGGTTGCAGGGCGGTTTCGAACAGGCCCGTGAAAAAGTCGGCGGCGGCAATCTCGCGTCGGTCGGTAACGATGGTGGCTCCCAGTGCCAGCGCGGCGGCGGGCAGGTCGGCCGCCGGATCGTTGTTGGCCAGCGATCCGCCGAGAGTGCCCCGATTGCGCACGGCCGGGTCACCGATGCCCAGGGCCAGCTCGGACAGTGCCGGGAGGACCGACCGCGCCGCCGCATCTTCGCCAAGCTCGGCATGGGTGGTCATGGCCCCGACTCGCAAGATCCCACCGGTGGCCGAAATGCCGGCAAGGCCGTCGATACGGCCCAGGTCGACCAATTTCGACGGACGGGCAAGACGCAGCTTCATCGCCGGCAGCAGACTCTGACCGCCGGCCAGATAGCGGGCCTCGCCGGAAAAGGCGGCGGCGGCATCGCCCAGGTTTTTTGGTCGCAGATAGGTAAACGGGTACATGGTGCCCTACTCCGTTCCGCCCCGACCCATTATCGCCGCCGCGCCGGCCTGTACCGCCCTGACGATATTCTGGTAGCCGGTGCAGCGGCAGAGGTTTCCCTCCAGGCCCTTGCGGATCTGCGCCTCGGTCGGCATGCCGACGCGGCGCACCAGTTCCAGGCCAGAGAGCACCATGCCGGGAGTGCAAAACCCGCATTGCAAGGCATGATGATGGTGAAACGCGGCTTGCATGGGGGGGAGCGGCTCGTTTTCCGCCGGAGCCAGCCCCTCGATGGTGGTGACCGAGGCTCCGTCGGCCTGGACCAGCAGCAGGGTACAGGACTTTACCGTCCGCCCGTTCACCTCCACCAGACAGGCCCCGCATTGGCTGGTGTCGCATCCCACGTGGGTGCCGGTCAGATGGAGCGTCTCTCGCAGAAAGACGACCAACAGGGTGCGCGGGTCAACTTCGGCGGAAACGGACCTGCCGTTGACGACCAGGGATACGGAAACGAGTTCCGCCATGGGGGTGTTCCTCGCGAGGCTTCGGACGTGTGCAGGGTGCGACGGTCTGTCGGTTCACGCAAGTAGGGTTTTGTTCATTGTTTTCGGTACATGATTTATCTCACCCGATCCGAGGAGGGGAGTTCCAGGGCCATGGCGGTACCGGCCTGTGATTCAGTTTTCGATGTGGTGTTCTGGTTGATCGATCGTGCGCTCAACGACAAGGAATATCTGGCACCACAGAAGATGCACCATCTCCTATACCTGTCGCAGGCCTATCACGCGGTTCTCAACCGGGGTGCGCGGCTGGTGCCGGCCGTATTCATCGCTCATGAAATGGGCCCTATGGAACCCAACGTCTATCGCATTTTCCAGAGCAGCGAACGCCCCTACATCGAGCGGTTGATGGTGCCCGAGGGGGTAGAGGATTTTCTCGACACCATCTGGCGTCGATTCGGTCACTATTCGGCGGATTACCTGAACCGGGCCCTGAAGCTGCATCCCCCCTATGCCGAGGCGCTCCGGCAGGCACCCCGCACCGAAATCACCCTGGCGGCCATGATCAAATTCTACAGCCGTACCCGCAACGACAGCGAGACCCGCGCCACCACCGCCCCCAATGCCGAGCGAATGGTGAAACCGAAGGTCCTCACGACCCAGACCGGTAGGGCCGTTACCGTCAAGCAATGGATTCCGGGAAGTGCGAAGTAGCGTCTCTGTCTTCGTATGACATTCGGCAATACGTATTATCCCCACAGTACGACTTCGGCAGTATGACTTCCACTTGGCAAACTGGGGCCAATACCCTAGGCTTTGGGCTCGCCACGAGGTATCCCCGGCGGACGTGCGTTCGAGACAGACGTATGAAAATCGCCTTTCATTCCAATCAGCTCGGTCTCCGCGGTGCCGAGGTGGCGGTGTACGATTACGCCCACTTCAGTGAAACCCTCCTGGGCCACCAGTCGGTCGTTCTCTACCAGGCTTCCAACAAGGACAACGACCCCCTGGTGGTCGGGAAGTTCCGGGACCGCTTTCCCCTGTTCGGCTACGACGACTTCCAGGAGGTGGACGGCATTTTGAAACGGGAGAAGGTGGATCGATTCTACCAGCTGAAGGCGGGAGAGAACGACGGCCGGCTGTCCAGGGAATTGCCGAACCTGGTACATGCGGTGTTCCCGGTTCCCCCGGAAGAGGCTCATGGCGAGATCTTTGCCTTCGTTTCCGAATGGCTGTCGGAGGTCTGTTCCCAGGGAACCCTCCCCTTCGTTCCGCACATGATCCACCTGCCCTCTCACGACCTCTCCCTCAGGGAACATCTGAAGATCCCTGAGGAAGCCTTCGTTTTCGGATGTTATGGCGGCTATACCAGTTTCGACATTCCTTTCGTTCACCAGGCGGTCATGGCGGCGTTGGACCGCCGCAGGGATCTGTACTTCCTGTTCATGAATATTGCCCAGTTCGTCCGCCACCCCCGCGTGTTTCACTTCAAGGGCGTGACGGATCTGAGCCTGAAGGTGGCCTTCATCAATACCTGCGATGCGATGCTGCATGGCAGAAGCCTCGGCGAAAGTTTTGGAATCGCCTGCGGTGAGTTCTCCATAAAAAACAAGCCGGTTGCCGCATATCGGGATGCCCCTCACCGGAATCACATTCACATTCTCGGCAAAAAGGGGATTTACTATGGAAATTACGAGGAGGTGATGACCATCCTTCTAGATATCAGCCATGATTTCGTGAATTCTCGGACCTGGGACTGTTACAGCACCGCCTTCGCACCGCCTCCGGTCATGGAGCAGTTTCAACGGGTTTTCCTCGACGACCCGATACCGGCGGTATAGCGCCCGCCCCGCCTCACCCAGACGTTTCCTATGCAGCGAAACCGTAGTAGATTTCCGCTACGTGGGAACGTGGTTTCGTTTCAGCCTGGAGGAAGGGTCGTCATGGAGACGTCCACGAGGGGAATCGTGAAATGGGTTCTGACCGGCGTATCCATCGTCTGGATCGCCGGATTTGCCTGGTTCGAGTTTTTCGATATGTCGGAAGACAACCTGCAAACTCACTCTTCGTCAACGATTGCCGAGCGCATGCAGAATTGCGAGGGGACCTTCAAGCAAAGGTACGCCTGCAAGGAGGCGATCATCCTTCAGGGCAATCGCGCCTCCTTCATGGACATGCTGTGGCGGGTGCTCATCGTTTTTGGTCCGCCCGTTGCGGCGTTCTTCGTGTTTTCCCGCTGGGGAAAGCCTCTTGACCTGGCTGGGATGTTCCGATCCGCCGTTCCGATGGGAAGGGGGACGGGCAGGACCGCCAGGAGCGCAAAACCCCGGGCCGCGGCCAAACCAAGGGCGGGGGATGACGACGAGGATCCGGACGAATGGTTGGAGCGGACACGGATGGAAATGCAGGCACATGACGAAGCCCGGGCCAAGGAACGGAAGCCTAAGTGCGCCAACAAGTTGCGTAACAGCAACATTGCCAATGGCCCTCTGCTGGGGGCTCAGCGACCTGCCGTGCCGCTTC
>JBKACM010000571.1:0-535 GCA_046269335.1 Alphaproteobacteria bacterium
TTGCGTCCAATCCAGATATCATCCATGTAGGCTGCTTTGCCCATGCGCGGCGCAAATTTGATGAGGCCGTCAAAGCCATTGGCACAGATGGTCGGAAGAAACCTGGCAAAGCCGGTGAGGCATTGGCCTTGATCGGGCGGCTGTATGCCATTGAAAAAGATCTTCGCGAAAAGCAAGCTACTCCCGATGTCCGATATACCACACGGCAGTTGCATGCCAAGCCGGTTCTGGACGAACTGAAAACCTGGGCCGATGCAACCATTCTGGCCGTTCCGCCCAAAACGGCACTGGGAATCGCCTTGGGCTACCTGCTTGATCACTGGCCACGATTGATCCGTTATCTGGACGATGGCCGCCTGGAGATCGACAACAACGGCGTTGAAAACGCCATCCGGCCCTTTGTGGTGGGACGGAAGGGGTGGCTTTTTTCCAGCTCTGTGCGCGGGGTCAAATCCTCAGCCAATCTGTACAGCCTCATCGAGACAGCCAAAGCCAACGGCCGGGAGCCGTTCGCCTATCTGCGCTACTTGTTCAT
>JBKACM010000572.1:0-533 GCA_046269335.1 Alphaproteobacteria bacterium
AACGACAAGGATCAAAAACATGAGCTTTCAATTGCCACCACTACCCTACACTCCAAACGCTCTAGAACCCCACATCTCGGCGGAAACCCTGGAGTTTCATCATGGCAAACACCATCAAACCTATGTGACCAACTTAAACAAACTGCTTGATGGCACGCCAGACCAAGGAAAAACCCTGGAAGAGATCATCCTGACTTCATCGGGTGGGGTGTTCAACAATGCCGCCCAGGTTTGGAACCACACCTTTTATTGGCATTGTTTGACCCCAAACAGCGGCGGAGGCCCCACAGGGACGCTTGCAGAGGCCATCAACGCCAAATTCGGCTCTTTTGAGAGCTTTAAAGAAAAATTCACCGCGACCGCCATTGGAACGTTTGGCTCTGGGTGGGCATGGCTCATTAAAAACGAGGATGGTTCTTTGGACCTGATGAGTACCAGCAATGCCGCTACACCCATGACCACAGGCAAAATCGCCCTGTTAACCTGTGATGTGTGGGAACACGCCTACTATGTGGACTACCGCAATGCGCGTC
>JBKACM010000573.1:0-533 GCA_046269335.1 Alphaproteobacteria bacterium
GCCACTTTTGGTTCCAGCGAAGGGATGCTGGTTGGTGAGTCGGTGATCGCCATTGGGGCGCCGTTTGGTCTTTCCCACAGCGTGAGCCAGGGGATCATCTCCAGCAAGCGCAACACCATCACCATCGAGGGGCAGGTTCACAAGGAGCTGATTCAAACCGACGCTGCCATCAACCAGGGCAATTCCGGGGGGCCGCTGGTCAATCGTCGCGGCGAGGTGATCGGCATCAACACGGCGATTTACACCACGACCGGGGCTTTTTCCGGCATTGGTTTCGCGATTCCCGCCGAGCGGGTGGTGGAATTTCTGGATGATGTCATGCCCCGTCCGCCGGCGGTTGCCGCCGTACCGCAAGCAGTGGACCCGGCGCAGCAGCCACCTGCGGGTCTGCATGTGGCCCAGACGCAGCCTCAGACCCGGACGCCAGTGGCCCGCTGGCTGGGAGTTGACCTGGTTCCCGTGGTGGCACGAAGGTGGTTCCGCTCGGCTTCCAGTTGAATCCGAGTCTGCCGCTCCTTCTCCAGATCAGACAG
>JBKACM010000574.1:0-533 GCA_046269335.1 Alphaproteobacteria bacterium
ATACAACAAATGGCCTACCGCGTGTTCGGTTCCTCCAATGTATAGATCCACCTGATTCCAGTAATCAGATTTGGCGCGGTCGCAGAATGCCGCAGAATTCCCCGGATCCATAAATCGTAAGAAATACCAGGAAGACCCGGCATAACCCGGCATCGTGTTTGTTTCCAGTTGTCGGCTTACCCAGTCCGGGATATTAGCCAGCGGTCCTTGTCCGTTGGCAAGCCAGTCTATGGTCGGCTCTATCTTCATAATGCGTGTACACCACCTGAATTTAGCGTTTGGCAGCATCTTTTGGCGGAAGATCTCATCTTCAATAGCCATTTCAGCTTTAACAAAGACAAGATCTCCATCTACTTTTCGCATAATATTTTGGATATGATGCAGAACTTCTGGCAACTCCGCACCGGTTTCGTTAAAAAGGTATTTTCTTCTCGGATTAGGAACCCGCTTATGCATCTCCAAAACCAAAGCGGTGCTGTCTTTGCCGCCAGAAAAAGCAATATATTCTTCCATCCTCACCCCTCCCCTATCAG
>JBKACM010000575.1:0-532 GCA_046269335.1 Alphaproteobacteria bacterium
CGGCAGGAGGCGGCTCCATGGTTACCCAGACCCGTATCGAACCCTGCGCTGTAAATTTGATGGCGTTGCCAATCAGGTTCATCAATACCTGTTCGAGGCGCAGGGAATCCCCCCTCAGGGCTGTAGGACAGGCTGGGTCCATCCCCATGACCAACTCCAGATTTTTTTCATCCACCTGGTCTCGGAACAGGTCGGCCAGGTTTTCACAGACCCGACCCATCTCAAAATCGGTGGACTCCAGCGTTATCTTACCCGCTTCAGCCTTGGAAAAATCCAGAATGTCGTTGATGATACGCAGCAGTGAGTGAGATGCATTGGCAATTTTGCTCAGGTAATCGCGCAACCTCGGCGTCATCTCCATCCGCAGGGCCAGATCGGCAAGACCCATGATGGCGTTCATGGGCGTACGAATTTCATGGCTCATATTCGCCAAAAATTCTGATTTGATGCGACTGGTCTCTTCCGCCAGCCCTGACCACCATTACCGACTGTAACCGTTAAATCACCAGTCGGAAGGGTATAAGAATCGTTT
>JBKACM010000576.1:0-531 GCA_046269335.1 Alphaproteobacteria bacterium
GTGCAGTGCGGGCGGCAGGTTCACATGGCGTGGCCGATGTCATTGTGTTTCGTGACCCTGGCGACGAGCCTTTGACCTTGACCCAGCCCATCCCTTACAGCGACATCACCGGGGTCTTGGACGGGTGGCTGGAAGAATCTGACCCGAAGAAGATCCTGGACCCGTTCCTGTTCGGCAAGAAGAAGTACCTGGCACGGGGCGGGACACAGACCTTGCACATGATCCCGGCCCAGGTCTGGTTAATCCAGGCAAAAAGCACGACTAAGTAGGAGGACCATCATGACCAGTGAAGCCAAGACGACCCTGACCTTGACCGTGATCCTGATCTTTACCGGCCTGCTCCTGGCCTATGGCCTGCGCGTGGAAGCGTGGTGGGCCATGCCAGAGATGGTGAGGTTACGATGATGGACGCAAGAGTGGCGGACCAGATCGTGCGCCAGCACTTTACCGCGCACTGGGACGAAATCATGCACGACCAGGGCACGGGCCAGGCGCTCCGCCAGGTACTTCTTCTTGCCGAACAGGAACGGG
>JBKACM010000577.1:0-530 GCA_046269335.1 Alphaproteobacteria bacterium
CCTGATGTCGGCGACCTGGCCTCTCAGCAGGCCGACGCTGGCCCTAAACGCCTTCTCCGGCTGGCGCATGCTTTCGGTCGGGGCCGCCACATTGTTCAGGTTGTTCACAACCGCAGTCAGATCTGCCACTACAGCGGAGACCTGCGCTTCCGCGGAAGGCCCGTCAATGACTACCGCGATCCTTTCGGTCTCGTCCGCGCTGGACTTCAGTATCTGCCTTTCCACCGCGGTCAGAAAGGCCCTGTCCGCCGCCTCTTTGTGCTTCACCGCCAAGTCTGCGGCAATGCTGTGGAGTTTATGGCCCGCGTCCGACGGAATGGCCGCCTGTTCTTTCAGCAAGTCGGTTTCACGGATTGTCTTCCTTGCCGTCGAGAGCGACGTGCCGAACCCGCCAAGAGCGGTGAGCAGCTCCGGGTAACATCTCGGAAAGTGGGGGCAGCCGTCGCTGTCGGCTCGTGCGGCCCCTGATCACCAGACTCACGTTTGGTTGATTTCTGCCTTGCGGGCGGTAATCCGTGCCCGGCTGTTTG
>JBKACM010000578.1:0-530 GCA_046269335.1 Alphaproteobacteria bacterium
GCTCACGGCATCCGATCGTCCGAATATCCCCAGCGGCGGGAACCACGCGGCGTCATCCCGACGCCGGTCCTGTCCGCCACGTATTCCTCTACGGTGACTCCAGCCCCGCCACCAGTTCGTCGGTCTCGACGGCCGGCGCGGGCGCGGGCTTCGCCGTGTCGCGCCTGTTGCCCTGAGCGCTGATGTTCAGGGCGCCGATGTGTTCCACCTTGCGGCTGATTTCCGCCTTGACCGCCTCGCAGATGTCGTGCGCCTCCTGCACCGAGGCCCCGCGATCCACGCCGACCACCATCTCGATCCAGATTTCCTGGCCGATGTGGCGCGAGCGGATATGCGTCACGTCGATGACGCCCGGCACCTCGCGCGCCAGGGTTACGACCTGGTTGCGGAAGTTGGAGCCGACGCTGCGATCCATCAGGCCCTTGTAGGCCTCCCAGAACACCCCGCCCCCCAGGTAGAGCAGATCGAGCGCCTCGAACACCGCGATCGAGGTGTCGAGCCAGGCCAGGCCCAGGTAGTGGGACCCGACG
>JBKACM010000579.1:0-527 GCA_046269335.1 Alphaproteobacteria bacterium
GGGACCCCCGTCCGGCTTTGTGTGTTTGCATGGTGGCGGGGGGCTATCCGGGTGCTCATGCTGGCCAAGGGAAACCGGAGTCGCGTCGTCACCGAAGCCTGCAAGGCCAACGGCGGTTTCTATCTCGGCTCCATCGGTGGGGCCGCCGCCCGACTGGCCCAGGATTGCATTACCAAAGTGGAGGTGATTGACTATCCGGAATTGGGCATGGAGGCGGTTTATCGTATCGAGGTCAAGGAGTTTCCGGCTTTTATCATTGTCGATGACAAGGGCAACGACTTTTTCGCGGAGTTAGGCTTGTAACGGCTGCGGGGTCCAGGCAGGTGACCAGCCTGGACCCGCAACAGTTTTTACGACCCTTCTATAAACAGCTTGATTTTCTCCTGCAAGGCGGCATTCTTGGCATCCACCGCATCCGCCATGGAACGACGATGCGCCTCCAGCCTGCCCGCCAGAACCGGGTCGGAGAGAGCCAACAGACGCAGGGCAAAAAGAGCCGCGTTGCGGGCACCCGCCTGACCGATGGC
>JBKACM010000580.1:0-524 GCA_046269335.1 Alphaproteobacteria bacterium
TCAACCAAACGTGAGTCTGGTGATCAGGGGCCGCACGAGCCGTCAGCGACGGCTGCCCCCACTTTCCGAGATGTTACATCTGCAGCTTGTCCAGCCGGTCCTTCGCTGGCCGCCGCTCGTTCTCAAGAAGAAGTTCCTCGAGCGCTTCAAGATAAGGTCCAAGACGCGGATAGGGTTGCTTCTTCCGCTCGTATCGCACTTCCGTCTCGCCAGAAGCCAAGTACTTAGATACCGTGTCTCTGGACAGATGATGTATCCGTGCAATAGCACGAATGCTTCTACCGCGTGCGTGCTCTCGACGCACTCGCCCAATCAAATCCACTGTCAACATCCCCCGATGACCACCCTCGTCGCCCAACCGAAGGTGGAAGTCTGCCACAACGGGGGTGGCCTAATTTTGGACGCCGATCACCCCCAAAAGTGGCCTACTTTTCCACGCCGCTCCACACCGAAAGGGCGACGAAATGGGGCGGAGGACTCATTGCAACGTTAGAATCGACCCACACCACACCCGTCAAGGCCAA
>JBKACM010000057.1:0-12202 GCA_046269335.1 Alphaproteobacteria bacterium
ATCGTGCGCGCGCAAGCCCCGGGGCCGGACGGCCCCGCTGGCGATTGAGGGCGTTGATCGGTCACGATCAACGCGGATTGGTATTATTGGGTCCTACGGGTTGGCGGAGAACATCGGCGCTGGGAGAGTGGAAATGGGGGCGCACTGCTGCGAGGGGGGATGCGGCATACCTGAGGGAGATGGGAGCGAGCGTGTCCGCTGGCTCCTATGGATGGCGCTTGCAATCAACGCCGGTATGTTTCTGGTGGAGGGTGTGGCGGGCATTGCGGCGCGCTCGTCGGCCTTGCAGGCTGACGCCCTGGATTTTCTCGGTGACGCGGCGAACTACGCCATCAGTCTTTTCGTTCTCGGCAAGGCTCTCCGTCACCGGGCGACGGCATCCCTGCTCAAGGGCGGAACCATGGGTCTGTTCGGGCTGTGGGTGGTGGGCAGCACCGTGCGCCACTTCCTGGACGGCACCGTTCCCGAGGCCCCCGTCATGGGCACCATCGGTGTCGTCGCCCTCATCGCCAACGGCACCGTAGCCTTCCTTTTGTACACGTTCCGCAGCGGAGACAGCAACCTGCGCTCGGCGTGGATTTGTTCGCGCAACGACGCCATCGGCAATCTGGCGGTTCTGGGCGCGGCGAGCGGCGTGTTCGCCACCGGGTCGGGCTGGCCCGACTATGCCGTTGCCGCCATCATAGCGACACTGGCCTTGAGCGGAGCCTTTCAGGTCCTGAGACACGCCCTTGCCGAGTTGCGCGAGTCACCGGTATCCCCGTGATACCGTCCGTCCTTTGATTTGACTCACAGGGCGGCCGGCGTCACTTCTTCCCCTTCATCTGCTCGGCCATTTTGGCGCACGGGTCCTCGTCGTCGTGCCTCGGCGTGAACCACACCAGATCAAAGGGCAGGATGGAGCTTCCGAACGTCTCGGCATAGGCGGAAGCCTCATGGAGGTCCTTGTCCACTTCCAGGAAGGCGATGGAGAATACCCGCCGCTCGGGGGTCCTTTCCCGCAAATGGACCGGGACCCCCCGGTCGGTGCGGGCGTGGCCAGCCCCGGCGATCAGCAGAGCCCCGGTGGCGTCGGGACGCGGCTCGGTCATGGCCAGGGCCAGGCTGGCGTCGCGGCCGCGCTGGACGTGGATCATCGCCGCGATCGAAGGCTCGGGCAGCATGTCGCAATGGCTCTTGCGGATTTCCTGGGTGAGGCTCTTCACGGTCGCCTCGTCCGGCATGTGGTCGAGCCCAAGCCGGCGGCGGGTCTCGGGATCCAGGGACTCCACGCCCTCGCGGACGATCCGCCGGGCCTGTGTCTTGGGCAAATTGCCGGCCACCACCGGAAGATCCCTGGCGACAACGGCCTCGACGATGGGACGGTAGAGGGACCAGTCGGGCCAGCCGGACTTGTGCCACTCCACGGCCGTGCTCAGACCCTCGGTTTCGCCGGGATTCTCCCGCCGGTACTGTTCCAGAGCCGGGGTCCGGTCGCTGTCGATCATTTCCATCACCAGGGCCGGCTGCCCCCCCCGCGCCAGCAGCCGCCGGGTAAGCCATGCCTGGAGGCGGTGATGGTCCTGATTGTCATGTTTCTCGCCCAGCAGCACGAAATCGGCAGCCGCCGCCAGTTCGAGCCCCTGGGCCGGCGTAAGAAAATCCCCGGAACGCGGCGCGAACAGACGGCCGGTCAGCGGATGATCCGACAGCACCGAAGTTTCCCACGGCGGGACCGGCACCGGATCCACCTCGATCACGGGGGCGCAGGCGGCCATCAGGACAAGCCCAAGGCAGAGTCCCGACACGGCACCAACGACCCGAAACGATCGAGACTGAGAGAAGACAGGCATGAGTACCCCCGCTGGATCGACCCGCCGACAGTCCGCTTTTCACGCAATGTTAAGACCGTATGGTTCACATTACCAGCGAGCCGATGAGTTGACTCATCGGCTCGCTGGTAGAGCTTGCGCGGCCAGAGGCAGAGTCCAGAGGATAAGCATACACCATGAGCGACATCCGACAGGCGGTCATTCTGGCGGGAGGACGTGGCACCCGTCTGGCCCCGCTTACCGACACCCGACCCAAGCCGATGGTGGAATTCCATGGCCGGCCGTTCCTGGAGTACCTGATCGAGATGCTTCGGGAGCAGGGGCTGAAGAGAATTCTTCTGCTGCTGGGGTATCTTCCGAACGTGGTGATCGATTACTTCGGAGACGGAAGCCGGTTTGGCGTCGAGATCACCTATTCGGTAACACCGGAGGAGGACGACACCGGTCTGCGCATCAAAAAGGCCAGGGGCCACATCGAGCCCGAGTTCCTGCTGATGTACTGCGACAACTACTGGCCGATGCCCTATGACCGGCTGGTGGCCGACTATCGCCGGGCGGGAACCCCCATGCAGGTGGTGGTCTATGACAATGCCGACGGCTACACCCGCGACAATCTGCGGGTGGAGAACGGTCTGGTCACCGTCTATGACAAGAGCCGCACCACCCCCAACCTCCGAGGCGTGGACATCGGCTTCATGCTCCTGCGTCGGGAGCTGATCGACCTCCTGCCCGAAGGCAATGTCTCGTTCGAAGCCTCGCTCTACCCCCGTCTGGTGGCGGAACGCAAGCTGGCGGCCCACGTTACCGGCCACCGTTACTACAGTGTCGGCAGTCATGCCCGCCTCCCCCTGACCGACTCCTTTCTGGCCCGCAAACCGTCGGTAATCCTGGATCGCGACGGCGTTCTGAACGTCAAGATGCCCCGCGCCGAATACGTCCGTCGCTGGTCGGACTGGCGCTGGACCGAAGGCGCACCGGAAACCCTGGCCCGCTTCACCGCGGCCGGGTATCGGATATTCGTCGTCACCAATCAGGCCGGCATCGCCCGCGGGGCCATGACCGAGGCCGACCTAGCCGATATCCATGCCCGCATGATCGACGAGGCCCGGGCGGCGGGAGGACGGATCGACGCGATCTATCATTGCCCCCACGGTTGGGACGACGGATGCGACTGCCGCAAGCCGAAACCGGGAATGCTCCTGAAAGCCCAGCGAGAGTTTGACCTTGACTTGAGCCGCGTGTATTTCATCGGCGACGATGAACGGGATGGCCAGGCGGCAGCAGCAGCCGGTTGCCGGTTCGCGATGGTCCTGGAGGGGGACCCCCTCCCCCGCATCGCGGAGCGGATTCTTGCAGGAACGGCCTGAACGACGTCCGGTTCGCGACGAAAAAAGCGATTCTGATCGAACGGATGCCGAAACACTGGGACCAGCCCGGATTTCTCACAGGGATACGCTCAGAGGCTGAAAATGTATTGCTCATCGGGTGAACTCGATTGCCCTGGATGAGTTTTCTCTTGACACACAATAAACCCATGCTCATCCTTCGCTGTCAAGATTCGCCTGTTGGAGGATTATGTTGTGGGACTCACTGGGCCTGTAGCTGTTGTCTGCCCAACAAACGATCAAATTCCAGACGAAATATTGCTCCAGTCTTTCGAAAGCATGCGTGTTCAGGTTGAACCTTTTGCCGATGTGACATACGTGATACCTGATACTTTGGAGTCACGTTACAAATTTTTTCTTCAAGGTAAGGCGTCGATCCTTCTTAGTCCTGATTCCTTGATAAATTATCAGAATATAATTTTTTTATTGGGAATGCCAACCAACGTGACCCTGCATGTCCGCAGGGCGGCGGCGATATGGGTGACAGACGTCAACGGACGGATAGAGTCACACGCCAGGCCGTCGGAACGATACACGAGTGGCAGCGACCACCGTCACGTGTTTAACTTCCTGTCGCCCGCCGCAACCCTTGATCATTGTTTTTTTCCAAATGGTTACATCGGCCAGGACTCCGGTCTTGGCCCGATAAACAGTTTTGGGTATCGGATTGGCTTTGATCATCATGAACTTGCGAAACGACAAAAAAATCACAAAGTAATTGCATGTTTCGGCGGCTCGGCCTGTTGGAGCGTTTGCTGTCTTCATCACCAAATGTTCAGTTCCGTTATGGAGCATAGCCTAAATCAGTACTGCGAAAGACAAGGGATTGACATAAAGTTTACGGTCCTGAACTTTGGAATGCGCGGGAATGTCATAAACGATGAAATTATGGCATACGTAACGCATTGCCATATGATTCGTCCTGATATTGTCGTGTCCCACGACGGGAGCAACGAATTCGGCTACGGATCTGTTAACGATCCTGTTTTGCTTTCCAAGCACTCGATATTCTACTGGCCTAATCTGGAGTCATGGGCGCAAAAGCTTCACGATACAAAGGGCGTAAAATGTAATATCGACGAATTTCCGCACAAGAACCATAACAGCCCTGCCGTTGTTGTCAGGGCTTACGTGCGACGTAAGCGGCAATTCGCTGATCTGGTGACCGGATTGGGCGGGAAATTCGTGTGGGGCCTCCAGCCATATCTTGGCTGCAAACCCTCACTGCATCATCGCGAAAAAGAGTACCTTGGCGTTGCCAAAAAAATTCCTACCCATTTCGGTATACTTTCAGAGGCCATAGAATATTCTAATGGTATTTATCGAATGTTCATCGAAAACTTCAAGCCATTACCTCATGAGACGTTCATTGATTTTTATTCTGCGTTCAGAATTTATGGCGAAGCGTACCACCTGTTAAGCGACAGTGTTCACCTTACTCCTTTGGGCGATCTCATCGTCGGGGAGATGTACGCCCAGGAAATCATCAGAGCTGCCCTTGTTGAAAAAAGGTGGGCCCTCTAGAGCGCGTTGACATTCAGCAGAAAACAAGGCGGGCGTGTGCGTGGCCGGCCTGAGCAACGCGCATAGGGGGCTTGCGACGTGCCTTGGCCAGGAATATTATCGCGTCCTCTGTCAGAGCAAAACTAATGCACCGACGGGCGGGAGCTGGGTGAGTTCGTTTGCGTACGACGTTCAGCATCTGAAACGGCGGATCGAATGAATTGACGAAAGGAAATATAATGGCTGAGCGCATCCTGATTACGGGCATCACCGGTTTCGTTGGTTCTCATCTTGCGGATTACGTTCTGTCCCTTGGCGGTAAATATCAGATATTTGGCACCAAGCGCTGGCATCTGTCGCGTATGGACAACATCCGCCATGTCCTGGATCGGATTACGCTGCTGGACTGTGACCTTACCGATACCATTTCAACCCGCCACCTGATCGAGCAGGTACGCCCGGACCGCATCTTCCACTGCGCGGCGGAGAGCTTCGTCTCGCCGTCCTGGAAGAACCCCCACCGCTACATGCAGGTCAACTACCACGCCACCGTCAATCTTCTGGACGCCATCACCACCCAGAAACTTTCCTGCCCGTTCCATATTCCGGGTTCCGGCGAGGAATACGGTGAAGTACCCGAGGCCGAGTTGCCGATCACGCCGCAGACGGTCTTGAGCCCGGTCAATCCCTACGCGGTCACCAAGATCGCCCAGGACCTGATCGGGTTCGTCTACAATCGCTCCTACGGCACCCGGGTGATCCGGACCCGCGCCTTCAACCACGAGGGCCCGCGCCGGGACAAGGTGTTCGGTATTCCCTGGTACGCCTACCAGATTGCCTGTGTCGAGGCCGGACGTCAGCCGCCACTGCTGAAGGTGGGACACATCGATGATCGCCGCAACTTCACGCACGTGCGCGACATGGTGGAGGCCTATTGGCTTTCCACCGAGAAATGCGTACCGGGAGAACTTTACCTGATCGGCTCGGAGAAGCCCGAGACCATCTACACCTTCCGCCAGGCACTGGAGATGCTGATCGGCATGTCCACGACCAGGGGGATCACCTACGAGATCGATCCTCAGTACGTGCGCCCGACCCAGGTACCTCGTCTGATCGCCGATACCGCCAAGTTTCGCGAGATTACCGGCTGGGAGCCGAAGATCCCCTTCCAGACCATCCTGACGGAAACTCTGGAATACTGGCGCGAGCGCGTGCGCGCCGGGACCGCCTGACCCCATGAAAATCCGGACAAACGAAACCCTCCCCGAAGGCGGGTGCGATCCCCGGCTGGTCATGACCGCCACACCGCAACGCATCAGCTTTGCCGGTGGCGGTACCGATCTGGCCGACTATTACGGTACCGGGTTCGGGGCCGTGCTCAGCACCACCATCGACAAGTTCGTGTACGTCACCGTCAAGCAGCACGGGGCCGGCTTCCAGGAACAGTACCGTCTCAACTACGCCGAGACAGAGAACGTGAACTCCCTGGATGAAATCAGGAACGACATTGCGCGGGAGTGTCTGCGCCTGGTACCGGTGCCGCCACCGCTGTACATCAGCACCGTCGGCGACCTGCCGGCGGCCTCGGGTCTGGGCGGCTCGTCCAGCTTTGCCGTCGGTCTCTTGAAGGCGCTGCACGCCATGCGCGGCGAGAGAATATCGCCGGCCCAGGTCGCCGAAGAGGCCGTGCATGTGGAGGTGGACGTACTGAAGCGCCCGATCGGCAAACAGGACCATGTCGCGGCTGCCTTCGGGGGCTTCAACTACTTCCGTTTCAACGCCGATGGTACCCTCAACCTGGTTCCCCACTCCGGAGCCATCGCCGGCCTCAACCACCTGTTCGACCACTTTCAACTGTTCTGGACCGGCATCAGCCGCGACAGTGCCTCCGTCCTGACCGAGCAGAAGCACAATACCCGCAACCGCATGGAGGAACTGGACGCCATGCGCGACCAGGCCGAGGCCTTGAGCCTCATGCTGCGGGGCCGGCTGGACGTGAAAGCGTTCGGGCAAACTCTGGACGAGGGCTGGCAACTCAAACGTCGTCTAGCCTCCTCGGTCAGCAACGATCGCATCAATCACTGGTACCAGGTCGCCACGGCGGCGGGAGCCATCGGCGGCAAGCTGTGCGGGGCCGGTGGTGGCGGGTTCCTGCTGTTCGTTACCCCGGAGAACCGGCGGGCGGCGGTGCGCGCGGCCCTGTCCGAGTTGCAGCAAATCCCCATTGCCTTTGAGCCCTCCGGCTCGCGTCTTATTCTGCCGTATCTGGATTGATCGACTCCCTCAAAGGTTTCAAGTCTCCGTCGGAAAAATACTTATACGGCCGATACTATCGGGCAATAGTGTAGATCGGACGAACAGGAGACCATACAGGAGGCGATGATGGTGCTCACGATCGGGAAGAGGCTTGCGCTCGGGTTTGGCTCGGCCGTGCTTATGCTCGTCGGCCTGTTGATCTTCGATGCCTGGAACATTCAAAGCCTCAAGGATCTTCAGGATAAGGGTGCGATTCGGAGCGCCCAGGCCATACATGTTTCCAGGATTGGCGGAGCCATTCCCCGTCTTTACCAGATCGTCGCCGATGCCGAGATCAACCGCGATCTCGCCGCGACCGATCACGACTGGGCCGAGGCGACCGGGAGCCTGAGTGCCGACCTGACGGCAATGGACATGGTGGCCACGACCGCCGAGCAAAAGCGCCTGCTTTCCGAAATCCGGCAGACCTATGCCCAGATCCTCTCCATCTTCGAAAAGGAAATGCTACCGCAGTTGCGCGAAACCAGGCTGCTGACGGAGGACATGCGGGAACTCGACGGCAAGATCGACGAGGTGATGAAGAAGACGGCCACCCTGGTGAATGCGCTGATCGAGGCGATCGTCGCGGATGCCAAGGCTTCGGATATCGACTTCGATGCCATCTCCTCCCGCAACCAGAGCATCAGCATCGGCATGGTCCTGGCGGCTCTCGTGGCACTTGCCGTGATTTCCCTGCTGACCTCCCGAAGCATCGTCATGCCGGTACGCAGCATGACCGGCGCAATGCGGGAGCTTGCCACGGGAGACACTTCGGTCGTGATTCCCGCCATCGATCGTTACGACGAAGTGGGGGAGATGGCCAGGGCGGTCGTGTACTTCAAGGAAGGCAT
Organism: Alphaproteobacteria bacterium; assembly: GCA_046269335.1. Classification (GTDB taxonomy): domain Bacteria; phylum Pseudomonadota; class Alphaproteobacteria; order Rhodospirillales; family Rhodospirillaceae; genus JADFXL01. Next base: position 7,846 of record JBKACM010000057.1, read on the forward strand.
GGTCAAGAATATCGAGATGCAGGCCGAACGCGAACTGGAACAGCAGCGTCGAAGCGAGCGCGGCAAGTTCATCGAGGAACGTGCCAATCAGTTCCGACTGGGCGGGGAAAGACAGATGAACGCCGTGGTGGCGGAGTCGGAGTCGATTTCGAGCGCGGCGTCGCGTACGGGAACCGGTATCGGCAAAGTTGGTGGCCAGTCATTGCAATTGGCCGAGGCCGCCGAACGCACGGCGGCATCCGTCAGCACCGTGGCCTCCGCCACCGAGGAACTGTCCGCCTCGATCACCGAGATCGGTCGTCAGGTGAGTTCCTCCGCCGCCATCGCCGAGCGCGCGGTCGGCGATGCCGAGCACACCAACCAGATCGTTGCCGGTCTGGCCGAAGCCGTGGAGAGTATCGGCAAGGTCGTGCAACTGATCACGGACATCGCGAGCCAGACCAACCTGCTCGCCCTCAACGCCACCATCGAGGCCGCCCGGGCCGGCGAGGCTGGCAAGGGCTTCGCCGTGGTCGCGGGCGAGGTCAAGAGCCTGGCCAACCAGACCGCCAGGGCCACCGAGGAGATTACCAGTCAGATTTCCCGGTTGCAGGAAACGAGCGGCGAGGCGGTCACCGCCATTGCCTCCATCGGCAATACCATTCACGAACTCCGCGGGATTGCGACGTCCGTGGCATCCGCCGTCGAGGAACAGCGCGCCGCCACCGGCGAAATTGCCCGCAGCACCACGGAACTGTCGTCCGACGCGACCCAGGTTGGGGAGCGGGTCGCGGACATGGCCCAGATGACGGCGTACTCCCATGGCATGTCAATTCAGATGATGTGGGCCTCCGCAGACCTGCAATCTCCGCTTGCGGCTCTGAAGAAAGAGATGGACGGTTTCATCAGCGACATGCGGTCCATCTAGCCCGCTTTTCTCACAGAGAAGCCGATGAGTCATCTCATCGGCTCACTGGTATCACTCACTGGAACCCTGCGCATCGTGATTTTTCTTGAGTTTTCTCCACAGGGAAACCCGGTCAATTCCCAGGAGGCGCGCGGCTTGGGTCTGATTACCGTTCGTTTGCTCCAGGACCCAGTGAATGTAGTCCTCTTCATGTTCGATAAGGGTCTGAATGCGATTTTCACGGCTGCGATAAACCTGACACGGCTCGTCACCACGAATGCCGCCTGGCAAGTGAATCGGTAGTATTCGATCACCTTTGCAAAATGCTACAGCTCTCTCGATAATATTTTGCAACTCACGGACATTTCCAGGATAATCGTGCCGCTTCAGAAGCTCAAGCGCTTCTGGTGAAATCTCTAGAACATCCTTGTTCGATAGCGAAGCGTATCGTCTCAGAAAATGATACGCCAACAATGGAATGTCACCGGCCCTCTGTGCCAGCGGCATTACATGGAGATTGACGACGTTAAGGCGGTAATACAGATCCTGGCGGAAATCGCCGGCCTTCAAGGACGCCACGACATCACGGTTCGTCGCCGCGATAAATCGGACATCAACCCCGATTGTTTCCGTCCCTCCGACACGCAGGAATTCCCGTTCCTGAATGACGCGAAGCAGTTTGACCTGCATCGTCGTCGGCATTTCCGTAATTTCGTCCAGAAACAGGGTTCCACCGTTGGCGGCCTCGACCAGTCCTTTCTTGTTGGCCGTGGCACCCGTAAAGGCCCCCTTGTCGTGGCCAAAAAGCTCATTCGCCAGCAGCTCTTCAGCAAAAGCACCACAGTTGATCGCAACGAAAGGTCCTTCGCAGCGGGGACTTGCCGCATGCACATATCGCGCGATGAGTTCCTTGCCCGTCCCGCTGGCACCGGTAACGAGAACGTTGCATTCCGTGGGAGCGACGAGCCTGGCCACGTCCAGCAGCCGCAACATCGATTGATCCTGGGCAACGATCCTGACACTCCCCTCCAGATGCTCGATCCTTTCGCGAAGGGCAACGTTTTCACGTTTAAGCAGAATCTTCTCCATCGCCTCGGCCACGACTCTTCGCACTTCGTCCAGACGGAACGGCTTGGCGATGTAGTTGAAAGCGCCCAGTTTCATCGCGGCGACCGCAGATTCCAGCGTTGCGTAGCCGGTAATGACGATGACCTCGCAGTCAGGCAACAGCTCCCGACTCCGTTTCAACACCTGCATTCCGTCCACCCGCTCCATTCTCAGGTCGGTAAGGACGACATCGATCGGATGCTTTTCCACGATTGCCAGAGCCGCGGAACCACTGTGGGCCGTCATGACGTCGTAGCCACTCTTGCGCATGACGTGTTCGAGGTTTTTTACGGCGATGCGTTCGTCATCGACAATCAACAGCCTGCCGGCCATGCGACAAATTCTCCTCCTGCTCGCCTATACCGCCACGCAGACATTTTGACCCATGGTCAAAACACGTACAGACGGCCGCTCAAGCGCCGCGCAGGCTTTACCAGCAAGCCGACGAGTCAACTCATCGGCTTGCTGGTATCGTACCACCCAACACCGGCAACATGACAAAAAAGGAACTGCCCTTGCCAAGCTGGCTTTCCACGGCGATGCAGCCGCCGTGCTCCTTGACGATTTCATAGGAAATGAACAGACCAAGGCCCACCCCCTTCCCTTCACCCTTCGCTGAAAAAAAGGGATCAAAGATGCGGGACATGTCGGATTCGGGTATCCCGCTCCCCGTATCCCGGACTTCGATTTCAAACAATTCATCGACGGGAGCATAACTCAGCGAATGGAGAAAGTACGAAACTCTGTCGCTGTCATGCTCCGCCCCTTGGATCGAATAACGCCTGGCCGAGATGACGATCTCTCCATCCGTCGTGGCCTCGATGGCATTTTTGATCAGATTGAGAAATACCTGCTGTACCCGCTGCCGATCGATGACCATTTCGATGTCATCGGGAATGTCCAGACGAATGAGAACGGGGGTCGGTACTTGCCCACGAATGAAAACCAGGGTTTCCTCGATCAACGGACGGAGAAACGTCGCATATCGCTTTCCCTCCCCGACGCGGGTAAATTCAAGCAGCGAGTACACGATCCGGCGCGCACGCTCTGTCTGCTGGTCTATCTGACAGAGTATATCCCTGGAAATACTTTCCGATTCATCGTATTCCTCCAACAATATCTGACATGACGTCGATATATTAGACAACGGATTGTTAAGCTCATGTGCAATTCCGGATGTCATCGTTCCAAGCGATGACAGCCTGTCAACAATACTTATATGTTTTTGCCTTATTTCAATTTCATATACCATTCTGACAAGCGCATTATTTAATGAAATAATTTCACGATCTGTTGATCTTATATTGATATTATCCATTTTTCCTTGGGAAACCGCATCCATTATGGATCTCATCTCCATCAGCGGAGCAATGATGATGCGAGACAGCAACTGAGACACGATGATCAAAATAACCAACAACATACCAATGAATATGATCAAATCATTGTGCTTCTCTCGTATCGAGTTCGTAATTGTCTTCCGAGCCGACCCGGACATGCTTTCAGATATATTGATAATCTCCTTGCCATGCCTTCGTATTTCTCCATGGAGACTTTCCGTATCAGCGGTTCCTTTCCGGAGGTTATCGTTGAGTTCAACGATTTGATGGCGGTAGGCATCCATTTCCAATTCAAGTTTGGCAATCTCCGCCACCCCCGCAACCGTCGTGAATTTCGATCGATGGCCATCAAGCAGAGCCTTCGCCACGTTGAGATACCGAAGTACCTCGTCAACGTCATGCTGCTGCTTGTACAGAAAATAGTTTTTTTCATAACGACGTATTTCCAGTGCCGAATCAAAATAATCAGAGATTATCCGCTCCGAAAGTATCTGGAACTCGATAGACCGTTGACTGAATATGGAAAAGGCGGACAAGACGACAAGCAGAGTCCCGATGATATAAAACCCGGTTTGTATCTTTATCTTCAGGGAATTCATGAGCGACTTTCCGGCGAAAAGACGCAGGCGGAACGCAAAGACGGCCGGGATCGCCGGCAGCTCCGGCCAACCCGTCTCACGGGAACACGGGCCCGACCGCCCTGCCTACTCCGCCGACGTTTGCAGCGCCAGGGCGTGTAGTTCACCCCCCATGCGCCCACCCAGGGCCGCGTACACCATCTGGTGCTGCTGCAACCGCGATTTCCCCTTGAAGGAGGGCGACACCACCCGCGCCGCGTAGTGATCCCCATCCCCGGCCAGATCCTCGATGGTCACCGTCGCGTCGGGGAGAGCCTCCTGGATCATCCTCTCGATCTCGCTGGCCAACATCGCCATCGACACCCCCCTCCTTATACCAATCCGCGTTGATCGTGACCGATCAACACCCTCAATCGCCGGCGGGGCCGTCCGGCCCCTTGGCTTGC
>JBKACM010000581.1:0-524 GCA_046269335.1 Alphaproteobacteria bacterium
GTGGTTGTGCCGTGACCATCATGGCCGTGTCTGCTTTGGCTTTTTCTCCTATAGCAAGTAGTCCCTGGGTTCGGTTACCGATGGAAGGCGGATCAATTGTATTGTGTCTGACTGGAATTGTCGTAATGGTACGTCGCCGAATTCGATCACCTTTGATGATATTTTATATGGTTGCTCTTTTTATGTTCGCACAGGCTGCGGTTGCATTTATACTTGCAAAACCATGGAATCATATGTGGTGGTTGGCGCATTTTATTTTTGCAACAGGTTTTTCAGTCATTGGTTGGGGAGTAATGCGCGCCCTTTTGACGACACGATCTTTTTCCTTGGCTTATAGCCAAGAACAGCTGATGCGTGAACTTGAGTCAGCAAAAGTATCTGCCGAATCTGCCAACGTAGCGAAAAGTTCTTTTCTGTCTGCTATGAGTCACGAAATCCGTACCCCGATGAACGTGGTGATGGGTATTTCGGATCTTTTGCTGGAAACCGAACTCGATGCTGAACAACACCGTCTTGTAGAGAGC
>JBKACM010000582.1:0-523 GCA_046269335.1 Alphaproteobacteria bacterium
GTTCACGCTCTACTGGGGCTATGGGGTGAATAGGATTTCCTCGTGGGGTCAGGTTTTGAACATCTGAACGGGTTTACGATGCTTTATGTGGGCTTCGGACTGGTGAACGCTGCAGTGGCTCTTGCCAGTCTGATTTCCGAGCGTGGGCGAAAGTAACCTAATCCCCCCTTTTCATCCCTGATCAAGAAAACCAACCACCTCTGGACCCCGGTTTTCACCGGGGTGACGACTTTGATGACTTCTTGCGGAAGCGGGCGGGCAGCGCGAGGTTTTTGCGGTATGGGCGTTGGCGGAAGAGGCCTATCAAGACGAACAAATCTTAGGCCGCCTTCTTGTTGTTGATCCGGGAGGGTCGAAGGGCATGACGTTTCTGGGCCGAGAGCAGAGCCTTTCGCATGCGAACCGCCCGCGGCGTGACCTCCACCATTTCGTCTTCGCGAATAAAGCTGATAGCCTGCTCCAGGGTGACGGGCTTGATGGGAGAGAGAATGACGTTTTCATCTTTGCCGGCCGCCCGCATGTT
>JBKACM010000583.1:0-521 GCA_046269335.1 Alphaproteobacteria bacterium
GGGCATTGTTCGGAACTCTGGACGGAGGAGCCAGCACATAGGACAAGAAGCCGGTGCGAATCCGGCCCTGCGCCTATAACACGGTTGCCGGTCATCCGTTGAAACCGGTAGAGCTGATTCATTTTTTGCATGAGGATGAATCAGTCTCGTAGGATCGGGACCGCTCTCGTTGGTAGAGGTGCTAGCGGGGGCGGAACCTGTCAGGTATAGAAAGGGAACATTGTGAGTTTACCGACACCGTATTATGACGACGGCAAGGGTATTGTGATCTATCATGGAGATTGCCGTGAGATCTTGCCACTGTTGCCAAAGGTGGATCTGGTGTTGACCGATCCGCCGTATGGGATCGGGCGTGACGGCAGCAAGCCTTCAACTTCTTCGCATGGCGGAAGGAAGGCGTATGAATTTAGCGGGTGGGATTCGTGTACTCCTAAAGCCGATCTATTGCGCATGTTGTTTGATGTATCTGCAAATCAAATTATATGGGGAGCGAACTACTTCCCCGCTGTTTTCCCGCCAAG
>JBKACM010000584.1:0-520 GCA_046269335.1 Alphaproteobacteria bacterium
GTTGCCACCGCCTTGCAGGCCACCTCCGCCATCCCCCCGGGGGCCAAAAATTGACCTTTTTTGATATTGACCGGCCTGCCCACACGGGCAACCCCCTGAATAAAATCGGTCTGCCGACACAAAAAAGCCGGGGTTTGCAGCAGATCCACCACCGATCCAGCGGCATGCGCCTGCGCAACATCGTGCACATCCGTCACCACCGGCACCCCAATCTCACGGCGCACCTGCTCCAGAATATGCAACCCCACCTCCAACCCTGGCCCACGATAACTGCGTTCCGAGGTGCGGTTGGCCTTGTCGAAGGAGGCTTTGTAGATCAACGGCATCCCCACCTGATCGGCCATTTTTTTGAGAAAATCGGCCGTTCTGAGGGCAAACTCCAGCCCCTGTTGCCGATTCTCTCCCTCCAGCACACAGGGCCCCGCGATCAAAACCAGGGGGTTGTGGTTGGCCAATGGGATCGACCCGACCCGCACCTCCCGTGGTAGCGCAGAGGGAATGTCTGCCGGTCGGCTCACGG
>JBKACM010000585.1:0-519 GCA_046269335.1 Alphaproteobacteria bacterium
GTCGAAGCATCATCATCCACATAGACCCGCAAAAGACGCCGAGTTTTAGGACTCATCGTCGTCTCTCTCAGTTGGGCCGGAGCCATTTCACCAAGACCTTTGAAACGCGAAATGTCTATTTTTTGTTTTTTCTTTTCCAACTTCCGGATTATTTTGTCTTTTTCCTCTTCGTCCAGAGCATACTGACTGAATGCACCCTGGGTGATACGATATAAAGGCGGTTGCGCCAGATACAAATGACCGCCGGCAATGAGTTTCGCCATAAAACGGTAAAAAAAAGTCAGCAGTAAACTCGCAATATGGGCGCCATCCACATCGGCATCGGTCATGATGATAATACGCCCATAACGCAAATGGCTCACCTCGAAATGCCGACCACAGCCGGCACCAATAGCCGTGACCAAGCTTTGTATCTCGGTATTTTTCTCCAACTTATCCAGGTTAGCCTGCTCGACGTTAAGAATTTTTCCCCTCAGCGGCAGAATAGCTTGGTTGTGACGATCACGTGCCTGCTTGGCC
>JBKACM010000586.1:0-518 GCA_046269335.1 Alphaproteobacteria bacterium
TGGCACGCCTGATGTCCGACGGGGCGATCGCCGGTCTGCTGAACCGCGCCGGCCAACGCACCGGTCGCGGCAATACCTGGACGGAAGCCCGCGTGCGATCATTCCGCACCAGCCATGGCATCGCCGTCTATCGGGACGGTGAGCGGGCCGAACGGGGTGAGCTGACCCTTGAAGAAGCCGCGGCACGGCTGTCGGTGAGCAAAATGACCGTGCTGCGCATGATCAAGGCAGGGACACTCACGGCCCGCCACGCATGCAAAGGGGCTCCCTGGGTCATAGCTGAACGGGCGATCGAGACGCTCCCCTTGGGGGCAACAGCCAGCCGATGGCCGGTAACAGAAAATACCTGCCAGATATCCTTTGATTTTCAATAACGTAGCGAGGTGGGCATTATGACGCGGGATCGGTGCCGCCGACCAGAACCACATTGCGCCTGGCGGTAAGGAGACTCCCAGCCTTAACCGAATCGGCGCGGCACACGTTGAGCGCGATTTTTCGCCATTGGCTGCGTGACGTTC
>JBKACM010000587.1:0-515 GCA_046269335.1 Alphaproteobacteria bacterium
GGGTCTATTCCGGGGTTTTGAGTTCCGGTTCCTATGTGCTCAACCCTGGCAAGGACAAGAAGGAGCGCATTGGCCGCATCATGTTGATGCATGCCAACAAGCGTGAGGATGTCAAGGAAGTGCGCACTGGCGACATCGCCGCTGCGGTTGGACTCAAAATGACGACTACCGGGGACACCCTGTGTGATCCCGCCAAGCCGATCATTCTGGAAAAGATGACCTTTCCTGAGCCGGTGATTTCGATTGCCATCGAGCCTAAGACCAAGGCCGATCAGGAGAAGATGGGTGTGGCTTTGGGACGTTTGGCCCAGGAGGATCCTTCGTTCCGGGTTTCCGTGGATCACGAGACCAACCAGACCATCATTTCCGGCATGGGTGAGCTGCATCTGGAGATCCTGGTGGATCGGATGATGCGCGAGTTCAAGGTCGAGGCCAATGTGGGCAAGCCCCAGGTGGCCTACCGGGAGACGATCACCAAGACGGTCGAGTCCGAAGGGAAGTTCGTGCGTCAGTCG
>JBKACM010000588.1:0-514 GCA_046269335.1 Alphaproteobacteria bacterium
ACCCGGAGAATGGCGTTGGGACCGGCAAAACGGTTTGACAGCGTACCCTTCCAGCCAGAGATGGGGAGCAGAGAGGCAAATGCTCGGTCGCTGGCTAGGGAGGCGTTGGCAAATTTTCGGATTTCTACCATCTGACGGGGTGAGATACGACTGGTGGCGGTGAGTCCTGAATTGTTGGTCAGATGGAAGCCTTTCCACTCCGTTTGTGGTAATTGCCGGGTGAGCCACTCTCCTAGAATCTTAGCCGCACTCGATTTGGATTGAGGTTGACCGGTCAGACGTGAGGCTGCAGTCATACCGATCAATTCGGTCCAGAGGTTGTTGCTGTGTTCTAGGGTGGCGTCTATCAGATCGTCTAAGGTTCGGCTGGCATGCTTGGCAAGGGTGATGGCCTTGGGATTGGCTGCCCATCAAAAAACCGGGTCGTTATACGGCATTGGTTTTTAAAGAGATCTGCCATAAGGTCGGCATTAATCTCCCCTCCCCAGAACCCGGACAGACCAACCCCAAGGCC
>JBKACM010000589.1:0-510 GCA_046269335.1 Alphaproteobacteria bacterium
AAGGCCATATGCGTGCCCGGTTTTTGGACTCGCTTGATCAGAGAGAAATGAGCCGGAGGAAATTTGTTGGGGTTGGATCCGAAGCGCCTGTGCGCTTCGCTCCAGACCGCAATTCTAGGATCGGCTTTGACATCGATGGGTTGGCGGCCGGCAAATTCCACTGTCTCATTGAGAAGGGTCTCGAGTTCCTTCGAGACCCCTTGATTTTGAATTCCAGACGCCACCACGATTCCCCTCCGAAACAGAGGAAACTCCTGGAAAATCCTTTCATTTACCTTCACTTCCATGATGCTGTCTTTCCTATAATGTACCTCTATGCCTGTTGTCGGCTCAACGGCTGTTTCAGAAAGAGCCGTCACCCCGGTGAAAACCGGGGTCCAGAGGTTCCTAATATTCCTGGATTCCGGCTTTCGCCGGAATGACGAAACTGGCCATTTCCCGACCGATTACGAATCCATAAGTGCTGTCTAATGACCAATGCTCAAAGCTCATGCCCTGTTCTTATCACAG
>JBKACM010000590.1:0-510 GCA_046269335.1 Alphaproteobacteria bacterium
GCAATTATGTGTTTCGTGCGAACGATTGTTTTGATCCAAACCTTACCTCAAGTGGACACCAACCCAAGGGATTCGACCAAATGATGGCAGTTTACAATCATTGCACAGTCGTGGGTTCAAAGATCACAATCCGCGCTTATAACCAAACAGTTACCACTGGAGTTCCAGGCATGGTTGTATGCAAGCTCTCCGCATCAGCCGGGATGGGTGAACTTTATGGCATTGCTGAGAAGGTTGAGCAGAACCTGCTTCAAACGGCGGGCGTCGCCGGAAAGTCCCGGAAGATTGTCGGGAATTTCCCGGTTGATGGTCAGCCCCGCCGGGCCGGCGCGGGTTTGGGCCAGACGCAGGGTGGAGTCGACCAGTTGGGCCAGGTCCACCTCCTCGTCCTGTAATTCCAGCTTCCCGACCTCGATCCGGGAGACGTCGAGAATGTCGTTGATGACATCCAGAAGATGACGGCCGGATTCATGGATATGGTTGATGTAATCCACGTAACGGGTGTTGACG
>JBKACM010000058.1:0-12172 GCA_046269335.1 Alphaproteobacteria bacterium
GACTATTACACCCATGCGACGCCCAACGGCCGCAAGGTCTCGATAATGCTGGAAGAAGTGGGGTTGCCCTATGCGGTTCACGTGGTGGACATCCGCAAGGGCGAGCAGTTCCAGCCGGAGTTCCAGACCCTGAACCTCAACGGCAAGATCCCGGTCATCGTCGATGCGGAGGGTCCGGACGGTGCGCCGATGACCGTGTTCGAATCCGGCGCGATTCTGATCTACCTGGCGGAGAAGACCGGTCGGTTCATGCCTTCGGACCCGCGCGGACGCAGTGTGACCTTGCAATGGCTGATGTGGCAGATGGCCGGTGTTGGCCCCATGTTTGGTCAGTGCCATCACTACCGCAAGTTCGTGCCCGAGCCCGTGCCCTATGCCGAGAAACGCTATACCGACGAAACCCGGCGTCTGTACAAGGTCATGAATCAGCGCCTGAGTGGGAGCCCCTATCTGGCGGGCAACGAATATTCCATCGCCGATATCGCGACCTTCCCCTGGGTGGAGCGACATGAAATCCAGGGAGTGGCTCTGGAGGAATTCCCCGACGTCGCCCGCTGGTTCGAGGCCGTCGCCGCCCGGCCGGCGGTGCAGCGGGGACTGCGGATTCCCGGGTGAGCCGGACGACGGACCCCCTGGACCCGGCCCGGGAACAGCGGCGTGCCGCTGATCCAGGGGCCTCGGCGTGGGTTGGGGCTTCGGCCGGAACCGGCAAGACCAAGGTTCTGACCGATCGGGTATTCAATCACCTGCTGACGGGCGTACCCCCGCAGCGGATCTTGTGCCTGACCTTCACCAAGGCGGCGGCGGCGGAAATGGGCAACCGTCTGGCCGCCCGCCTTGGGCGTTGGGCCACCGACGACGACCAGACCTTGCACGCGGACCTTGCCGACCTGCACGGCACCCCTCCCGATGCGGAGACCTGCGCCCGCGCCCGGCGACTGTTCGCCCAGGTCCTGGACGTCCCAGGTGGCATGAAGATCATGACCATCCATGCCTTCTGCCAGTCGCTGCTGAAACGGTTTCCGCTGGAAGCCGGAGTTGCGCCTCACTTCGAAATCCTGGAGGAACGGGATGCCGCCCTGGCCATGACCGCGGCCCGAGACGCCGTGCTGGGCAGGGCGCGGGAGGGCGGAGATGCCTCTCTGACGGAGGCCCTGGCGGTCCTGACGGGCCAGGTGCAGGAGACCCGTTTCCCCGTCCTGATGGCGGAGATGAACCAGGTCCGGGGCCGGCTGGCACGCACCCTGACCCGCCATGGTGGGGTTGGGCCCCTGATTGCGGCGGTGTGCCATCGACTGGAGGTTTTGCCCTCCGACACCAGAAATTCGGTGCTGGCGGCAGCCTGCGACGAAGCCCGGTTCGATGCCCGAAGTCTGAGGATGGCGGCGGAGGCGCTCCTGACCGGGTCGGACGCCGACAAAAAGCGGGGACAGGGTCTGGCCGCCTGGCTTGCCGATCCGGCCAGCCGGGTGGCGGGGTTTGACGCCCACTGCCTGCGGTTCCTGACCAGGGAGGAAGAGGTTCGCAAGACCCTGATCACCAAAAAACTGGCCATCGCGTTCCCCGCCGCTGCCGCTGCCCTGGCCGTCGAGGCAGAAAGATTGCAATTCGTGAACAGGCGTTTGAAGGCGGTGGACCTTGCGAACGCGACGTCGGCACTGATCCGGCTGGGCGCGGCCCTGGGGGAAGCCTATGCCGACCACAAGGCAGTCCACGGACGGCTGGACTATGACGACTTGATCCAGGCGGCCCGGCACCTACTGGAGACGGAAGGACAGGCGGCCTGGGTGCTCTACAAGCTGGACGGCGGCATAGACCATCTGCTGATCGACGAGGCCCAGGACACCAGCCCCGACCAGTGGGCGGTGGTGCGGGCGCTCACGGAAGAGTTCTTCGCGGGCGAGGGACGACGCTGGGAGGCCGTTCGCACCGTCTTTGCCGTCGGGGATCGCAAGCAGTCCATCTACAGCTTTCAGGGAGCCGATCCGGCCGGGTTCGAGGCCACCCGTCTCGCACTGAAACAACGGGTCGAAAGCATCGGCCGATCCTGGCAGGACGTGAACCTGCATGTTTCCTTCCGTTCCACCCAGGCGGTGCTGGATGCGGTGGATGCGGTGTTCACCGGTCCGGTGGCCGGCGATGGCGTGGCGATGGCCGGCGATGAAATCCGCCACATCGCCGCCCGTGCCGGCCAGGGCGGCCTTGTAGAAATCTGGCCGCCGGTGACGCCCCGGATCGGCGATACATCCTTGCCCTGGAAACCGCCGGTAGAACGAACGCCCGGGGACTCTCCCTCGGCGCGGCTGGCCGGCCTGGTGGCGCGTCGCCTCCGGGCGATGATCGGCCGTGAAATGTTGACGGCGCGGGGGCGACCGGTGCGGGCCGGCGATATTCTGGTTCTGGTTCGCAGGCGTTCGGGTTTCGTCGAAGATCTGGTACGAGCCCTGAAACAGTTGGCGGTGCCGGTGGCCGGAGCCGATCGCATGGTATTGAGTCAGCAACTGGCGGTGATGGATCTGGCGGCCCTGGGGGCGGCCCTGTTGCTGCCCGGGGATGATCTGACCCTGGCGACAGTGCTCAAGGGGCCATTGGTGGGCTTAAGCGAGGATTCGCTGTTTGCCCTTGCCAACCCGCGCGGTTCCCTGTCCCTGTGGACGGCTTTGCGCCGGCACGAAGGCGACGGCACCGAATTCGCCGCCGCCTGGGATCTGCTGTCGGGGCTGGCCCGACGGGTCGATTTCGTTTCGCCCCATGAGTTCTTCGCCGAAGTGCTGGGCCGCCTGAGGGGGCGACGGCGACTGGTGGCGCGGCTGGGGGTAGAGGCGGAGGATGCCATCGACGAATTCATGACCCTGACCCTGGCCTACGAAACCCGTCACCCGCCGTCATTGCAGGGATTCCTGCATTGGCTGGCTGGCGGTGAGACGACGGTGAAGCGCGACATGGACCAGGGCGGCGGCGATGCGGTGCGTATCATGACGGTGCATGGAGCCAAGGGCTTGCAGGCTCCTATCGTTTTCCTGCCCGACACCCTACAGGTACCCACCCAGAGTGATCCGCTGCTGTGGTCGGAGGACGCGGCGGGCGAGCTGGTGTTCTGGGCACCACGCCGATCCTTGGAGACGCCGTTGTGTCAAACCCTGCGAGAAGGCGTCGACCAGGAACGGGATCGGGAATATCGAAGACTGTTATACGTCGCCATGACCCGGGCCGAGGACCGGCTGTACGTCTGCGGCTGGCATGGAACCAGGCCACCATCGGATCAGGCCTGGTACTATCTGATCCGCGCGGCGGTCGAACCTCTCGCGATCCGGGAAGCCGATCCCTTTCTGGCCTCCGACCCGGAAGCCCCGGAGGATCGGAACGTGTTGCGTCTGGCGTCCCTCCAGACCGCTCCGCCCCGGGTCGAATCTCCGGCCGAAGTACCCACCCCATCTTCCGGGGCGTGGAAACAAGCCTGGATTGACCGCCCTCCCCCGGCCGAGCCCAGCCCTCCCCGTCCTTTGGTCCCAAGCCGTCCCGATGGCGAGGAATCCGCCGTCCGCTCGCCGTTCGGCCCTGACGATGGGGTCCGTTTCCGGCGCGGCCGATGGATTCACCGTCTGCTGCAAAGCCTGCCCGAGGTTGCCGTCGCCCACCGCGAGGCTGCCGCCCGCCGTTATCTGGACCAGGCTGCGCCGGAGCTTTCCCCGACGCAACGGGCCGAGCTGACCGCCGAAACCCTGGCGGTACTGAATCATCCGGAGGCGGCGGCGTTGTTCGGTCCCGGCAGTCAGGCCGAGGTTCCGGTGGTGGGTCTGGTGAACGACCGGGTGGTATCGGGCCAGGTGGATCGCCTGGTGGTGCTTCCAGGGAAAGTGATCATCGCCGACTACAAGACCAACCGCCCCCCTCCCGCCGAGGTCAGTGGCGTGGCCCCGTTCACCCTGCGCCAGATGGCCGCCTACCGGGCGGCGATCCGCCTGATTTACCCCGATCGGACGGTTCACTGCGTGCTGATATGGACCGACGGCCCCGATGTGATGACCCTGCCCGAGGAGGTGCTGACTCAACTATAATCGTGGACAATGAATTTGTGCGAGGCAATCGCGTAACCGCCCTCGTCGCTGAAGGCAATGTTGAATCGTTCCACCAGTTCCTGCCAGGCTCGCCGTTCTCCGAATTCCGGAGAGGCATGGTTGCAATTCCAGTCGTCGAACAGAACCAGCGCCCCCTTCGCTATCAGTCGGCGCTCGAACAAGGGCGTCAGAGCATCCATGGTCGAGGCGTAAAGATCGCAATCCACATGGACCACCCCGAACCGCACGGTATCGGAAAGGGTCGGCACGGTGTCCCGAAACCAGCCTTCGAAGATGAGAACCTGCTCCGGCGGTAGGAAAATCTCGCACCGCTGCCGCAGTTCTTGCGGATTCAGCCCCTTGGCACAGGCACCAGGTCCCCAGATGCCGCTTTGCACCAACGGTGAGGCCAGGTCGACATCGGTATCGCATGCCGGCAGGCCTTCGAAACTGTCGAACAGATAAACACTGCAACCGACCCGAAGCCCACCCAGATTGCGGTTGACCATCGAGGCAGCATAGGCCAGCACTTCCGCTGAACTGCCACTCTGGGTGCCGAATTCCGCGATGTCTCCCTCGACGCCGTAACCGAACATGTACTGGACACCACGAAACAGGGTCGTGCCGATGTCGCGGAAACCATCCCGATAGTCTATGCCAATCTGCCGGCCCCTGATCTCGCGCAGTCCGGCCCGGGCCCTGTCGCTTCCGGGGTCCAGGGTCAGAAGACGTTTGAACGTGTCGAAACTTTCCTCAAGCCTGTTCAGTCTCAGCAGCACCTGAGCGTAATTGTTGAGAATGACCGGATTTTCCGGAACTAGGCTGAAGGCCTTGACCAGGTGGGCGGCAGCCCCTTCGAAATCACCCTGCTGCTCCAGCACGGACCCTATCATGTTGAGAATACCCCACTGCTGGGAGTGGCGCTCGTGGAGTTCCTTCAGTATGGGAAGGACTTCGTCGAAGCGACCGCTCGTGAAATATTCACTGACCCACTTGGCGAGTACGTCGTCACTCTGTGTCAGAAATTCGCGGGTTTCCATGAGAGATGCGGCTCCGATCCGTCTTGAGGACGATAACGCCGTGGCGAGACTACCGTGTCCGGCAACGAAATCAAGGAAGCACGCCAAGGCGGTGGCGATTTTTTCGGCAGGCGTTATACTCGGACGGTGTCCTCTCGACTTGCCTGACCGGGATTCATGACAACCGCCAGCATCGCCTTCGTCGCCAGCGACAATGCCATGGCGCAGGACGCGCTTCGGCGCCTGTCCCGACGGTATCGCCACCTGCCGCCGGACCAGGCCGATTACATCGTGGCCCTGGGCGGGGATGGGTTCATGCTGGAAACCCTGCACCGCTATCTGCATCGCAACGTTCCCATCTACGGCATGAATCGTGGTACGGTCGGCTTTCTGATGAACGGCTATCGGGAGGATGACCTGATGGCGCGCCTGGAGCGGGCGCAGCCGGTTAGTCTTCATCCGTTGCGCATGACGGCGAAACGTATCAATGGTGAAACGATCGAGGCCCTGGCGATCAACGAGGTTTCCCTTCTGCGGGAAACCCGCCAGGCGGCCAAGGTCCGCATCCAGGTGGATCGCAAGGTGCGGCTGGAAGAGTTGATTTGCGACGGAGTCCTGGTCTGTACGCCGGCCGGCAGTACCGCCTACAACCTTTCCGCCCGGGGCACCATTCTGCCCCTTGGGGCCAATCTTCTGGGGCTGACCCCCATCAGTGCCTTCCGGCCCCGGCGATGGCTCGGGGCGCTTTTGCATCATACCGCAATGGTGGGTTTTGAGGTATGCGAGCCAGTCAAGCGCCCGGTCAGCGCGGTGGCAGACTACACCGAAGTCCGCAGCGTCGCTGAAGTCCAGGTATGGGAGGACCGGGGCATCTTCATGACCCTGTTGTTTGATCCGGAGCACAATCTGGAAGAACGGATTCTGATGGAACAGTTCATGCCGTAGTTTTCAGGCGGATGAAATCTATCCGTCTTCGTAATGAAACAGCGAGGCAAGTCCCAAAAGCCCGCTTACGGCGGCGGGACTCCAGGCCGAAAGCCAGAACGGCAACGCCTGGGACTGCCCTAGGGCCAGGGTGACCTTGGAGAAGAAATACAGGACGAAGCCGGCCGCGACACCTCCCACCATCCGCCGCAGGAGCCCTCCGCCACGTTGGTTGGGGGCCATGGACACGGCGGCTCCGATCAGCGCCATGGTACACAGCAGGATCGGCGATGCCAGCAGGGACTGCCAGTACAGGCGGTGAATGTGGCCCGAAAATCCAGCCGATTCGAGAAAGCGGACGAATCCCGGCAGTTCCCAGAACGAAATCGTCTGGGGTGAGGCGAAGTTCTCCTGGATTTTCGCGAGCGTCAGGGTGCTTGGCATCAGGAGGGTGCCATGGTGGCGGGAAGGCATACCGGGACGCATTTCCCACACCCCGGCCAGATCGTACAGCTTGTCCCGCAGGGCACCGGTTTGTGCCTCGTAGCGGCGCACGAAGGTGTCCTGGTTCTCGAACACGAAAATGGTGACGGCCCGCAGTTTCAGAACGAACTGGCTCTGACGGACCTCGGCGGCGTGCAGGACAATCTGCTGGTCGCCATGGGCCTCCCGAAGCCAGAGCCCGCTTTCCGACAATGCCAGCGGATTGCTCCGGCGCAGCAGGAGCTTGTCCTCATGGTGCTCGTACCGACTGTACATCGCGGCAGCAAAGGGATTGACCGCGGCAATGTTGATCACACCGATCAGGAATACGAGACCGGCAATGGGAGTGATGAATTGCCATACCGATACGCCGGCGGAGCGGATCACCACCAGCTCATGCCCCCGCGCCAGACGCCAGAACACCACCATGGCTCCCAGCATTACCGCGAACGGCAGCAGGGTGGCGACCATGTGCGGCAGCTTGAGCAGAGCCATTTCCAGGAGGGTGACGAAGCGCACCTCGGCATGGGGTCCAGCACGTCGCACCAGCTCGATCAGATCGAACAGCAGGACCAGGCCCAGGATCGTCAGCAGCACCGCGAAGAACGCGGACAGAAAGCGGCGACCGATGTAGCCGTAGAGGATCAGAGGCATGAGCCAGCCCGGTCTCTATTCTTTTCTTTACGTCACCCCCAGGTCTATAACACGACCGTCCAAGGAAAGCACGGACACACAGGCAGGGTCAGGACCGTCGGGTTCACCTGACTGCCCGAAACACACGGGGAGGACTGCGGCCATGGTACGACTGACCCGCATCTACACGCGCGGTGGCGACAAGGGAAAGACCTCGCTCGGCGACGGGCGGCGGGTACCGAAACATGATGTTCGGGTTGCCGCCTATGGTACGGTCGATGAAACCAACGCCGTGATCGGCATCGCCAGGTTGCATACCGCGGCTTCGGAAGAGACGGATGCGATGTTGATGCGAATTCAAAACGATCTTTTCGACCTGGGGGCCGACCTGTGCACCCCTCCCTCTTCCGACCCGGACGCGGCGTCGGGAGCCGCGCTTCGGATCGTTCAGGAGCAGGTCGACCGCCTGGAGCGGGAGATCGACGCGATGAACGAGACCATGGCCCCGCTGGCCTCGTTCATTCTGCCGGGAGGCAGCGCGGCGGCGTCCTATCTGCACCTGGCCCGGACGGTGGCCCGGCGGGCCGAGCGATTGATGACGGAGCTCGCGGAGGTGGAGCCCGACGCGGTCAACCCCCTGGCCATCAAGTACATCAACCGCCTGTCGGACCACCTGTTCGTCCTGGCCCGTCACGTCAACGGCGGCGGCAAGACCGACGTGCTATGGGTACCCGGCGGCAATCGCGGATAGCGCGGGGATCACATGCTCTTTGGCGTCGCCGCCGCCAGCAGCTCCCGCAATCTCCGCAGCCTGGGACCGAGGCTGCGGATCACGTCCCTCACGAAGGAGCGTGTGGAGTCCAGTTCCTTGACCACTTCGGGGTCGTGGGAAGTGGCCCGGTGGCCCTCGTCAAGCTGGGCGACCGTCTCAAGAATGGTGATCAGACTCCCGTAGTCGCCTTCCCTGGGGGGATGTCCCGCCGTGCCGGAAATCCGCTCCACGACCAACTGTTCCAGAACGCCCTTGTAGCGGAGAAGCTGGCGATTCTGGGATTCCAGGTCGAGCTTCGCCGCCCGCAGCGACAGGTGGGTGTTGATCCTGGCCACCACCTCTTCCTTGGCGTAGGGCTTGACGACATAATCGACGCCCCCGGCCTCGAACCCCCGTATCTTGTCCTCGGTCGCATCCAGCGTGGTGTTGAAGATGATCGGCACGTCCTGCATGGTGGGATCCATGCGCAACCGTCGGCAGACCTCGAACCCCAGCATGTCGGGCATGTTGATGTCCAGAAGGATAAGGTCCGGCCGTTGATCCAGCGCCATGTTGATGCCGTCGGTGCCATTCAGCGCGACGATGACTTCATGTTCCTGAACAAGCTGCGAGATGAGATGAGCGTTCACCGGCTCGTCATCGATGACAAGAATGGTGTACTGGCGTATGCCGTGCGGGGATGGGCTGGCGTTCTGGTCGGTCATCGACATCTCGGCCTCTTGTGCGTATCGCGTTTGAAAATTCAAAAATACTTTCTGCTACGTATCCGGGGTATTCAGGAATCTACCCCCCCCCCCCCACGCATCGGCATCGTCATAACCGATTTTGGTCAAAGTACCGAGCCAGATCAGCCAGTCGCGGGTGTTATCTTCGAACTCGACCAGCCGCACGACGACTGCCACGCCATCGACCCTGATCTCCGAGGATTTCACCGCCAGAGTGACGCTCAAAGCTGGCACGGATATCAGATCGATCCTGTCCGCGTCAAATCCCCGCGCGGGAAATTCGATGGAGCTGGGGGACGCCTTGGTGACGTAGGCATTGCGACGGAACCCCCCCTGGGCGGTCCAGAAGACGGCCATCTCCTCCGACTTCGGAACAACGTGGGGAATGGGTTTTTTACGCGCGGCACCACCCTCGAAGATTTCCTCCTCGATCGACGGCGACGCCTGGGAAACCGGAATGAGGTTGCGCAGTTCCCTGGCGTCGTCAAGGACCGCCTGAGTCTCCGCATCCACGGCCCCAGCGGACTTGCGCCGGGCTCCCGCGGACACGCCGGCTTTCTTCCGCTTCTCGCCCTTCCGGCTTCCACCACTCGCGAACCCGAAGCCAAGACCGACGACAGCCCCCAAAAAAAACAACGCGGTAACAAGTGGTCCCATAAACCGTACTCCAGAACCCCGGCATTCTCGACGAAGAGATTCCCCAACCTCGCCGTCCAAAACCGCTATTTTTTCTTGACCGGCGGGGACTGCGCAGTCTCCACCGTGGACTTCTCCGCCTGTTTCAACATCACGTCCAATCCCGGCACCGCAATTGACTTCGAAGCGAGCGACGCTATCAGGCGCTTCGTCCACTCGCGCGTCAGGGTATCACGACTTGCCAGCAGGTGGTTGACAAGTTTCGACTGACGTGGTGCCAGAAAATCGGATTTTGTAAATAGGATGTTCTCGCCGTTATTACATCGGTCATAGAGCCCCGGGGAGAGAGCCAGCGCCCGCAGGGAAAGAGTTATCACCAGCATCGAGAAATGGTCGATCGTCGTGTCGAAGTGCTTCGTTTCCCGCAAGGGATGTTGAAAGTGCGGTCCCCCCAGGACCAGGGACGGCAATCCCTTCAGGGCCGGTACATAAAAGGATTCGTAGTCGATCAGCTTCAGCACCGCGTCGGGAGCGGCCATGATGTTGTCCGGCTTCAGATCGCCGTGGGCGACCCCCATGGACAGCACGCCAAGACACAGCCGCGCCCACGCCCGGGTCAGCGAAGCCAGACCGTTCTGCTTTTTCTGGGTGCTGAGATCGCGGATGACCTTGTCCAGGGTTCGCCCCTCGATCCAGGGCATCACCAGGACCGGATAGTTGCCGTTGCCGGCGGTAGTGGAATGCACGAACAGCTCGTTCGGCAGATACTTGAGATTGATGAACAGGGGCGATTTCACCCGGGCGATCATGGCGGTGATGGCCTTGTAGCGTTTCTCCAGGTCCGGCATGTCGCGGATGAAGCATTTCACCGCCACCGTCTGGCCGTGGCTTTTCAGGGTTCCCCGGTAGACGGCCGCGAAATTGCCCGCCATGAACGTCGGCGCGCCGTTCTCATCGACCTTGGGTACCAGTTCCAGAGTGGTGAAACGGGTGGCCGAATTGCGTATTGCCGTCGTGTAATCGGTGATAAGCGGAAAGACCATGGTTACTCCCCGGACGCCACGAATTCCGATTCCGCATCCACGGCGGCTTCGGCGGGAAGGTTGTCGTTCGCCTCGGCAGCGGCCGCATCGGCACGCTCGGCGGCAGCGGCCGCAAGGGTACGCTCGGCGGCAGCGGCCGCAAGGGTACGCTCGGCGGCAGCGGCCGCAAGGGTACGAATATCGATCAGGACCACGGTCGCATCGTCGTTGGCCAGCAGACCCTGTTCGTTCCACTCCCGCACCAGGGCCGTAAAGGCCTCCTCCGAAGCCAGCCCCTCCCGCAGCGTATTCAGGACCGAAGCGAACGGCATGTGTGACCCACAGGCGTGCCGCCTTGCCGCATCGGTCATCCTGGTATCGCTCGCCGTCAGCATGCGCCGAAACTCCGCCAACAGGGAGTGGGAAGGCTCGTTCAAGGAGGGATCTTCGCTGCTGCTTGAACTCAGGTGGGATAGAAACCGCAGAATCAGGAACTGGCCAATACCGTCAGAGGCAAGAACCACGGTCGCGTTGCCGGGCAGGGAGACCTCTCCAACCCGCAGATTGGCCCCCTGCGGCAGGTCCTTCCAGTTCAGGAGATGCGGAGCCAGATCGAACTTGGCCAGGGTGGTGGGATGGAACGCGGTCAGGACCGGCTCCTCCCCGTGCCACTCGAACAGGAAGAACGGGCTGTCGCCGTAACCGAGCCAGCGCATCCTGACCCGCTCGTCATCCTTGCGCAGCCAACAGGCGGTCAGAGTGGCGCAGGAACCCTCGCGCACCAGCTTGGTCTGCTTGACCGGTTGCCCGGCGACCGTCTGCTTGGCCTCCTCGGAAAAACTCTTCCAGAAGCTGCCCATCCATTGGTCGAGAGTTCTGATGTTGCCGATGGGCGTCTTGGGCAACCGATCCACCAGTTCCTGCGCCCAGGCCCCGCAGCACAGGCCCGAGGAACCGGCCCCGTCGGAAACGGCGGCAAGAAGACGGTTGTCGGTCGTTGCGATCCGGAAACGATCCTCGTTCGGCCGCAACACCTGTCCCCGCGCGTCGCCGATGACGTCGTTTTTCGGCTTGGCCACCGACTGACCGAGAGCGCTCCAGACGACGACCTCCTCGCCCGTACCGGCGACCTCCACCGTACCGGCTGAAGCCTCGCCGGCGGTCGCCTCGGGCGGAACCGCCTCCGGGAGAGGGTCCGAACCCGGCCCGTCCTCCACGGCGACTGTCGTCTCTTCCTGTTCACCCACGCTGTCAGCCCCCCCGTGCGACTAGGTCAGTCGGCCCAGTCGTCGTCGGCCCCGGCTTCGGCGGTAAAATCAGGCTCCGGAACCGCCGCGTCGGCAGCGCCGTCCACGGACACGGCAAAGGCCTGGCGGGTGCCGATATCCAGAAGCTTGACCAGGGCCACGGCATCGGCGTTGTACACCATACCGCGCATGGACGGGTTCTGCGCCAGATCCCGGTCGAACAGCTCGCAGATGACGGCGCGCTGGCGGTCGGAAAGCTCGCTCGACATTTCGAACAGCAGCTTGGCATAGGGGTCCGGGGGAAGCTGTACCGAGCTGCGGGGGAAGACCACCGGCTGCTTGCCGCCACCTTCGATGTGGCAGTTGAACAGCAGCACGTTGCCGTCGCTGGTCCTCAGGCTGCAAAGACGACGGGCCGCCATCAACAGCTCCTCGTCGGAATTGACGTCGTTGGCCATGCCGTCGGTGATGTTGATCACGATCGGAGGGAAGCAGGAGGGGTGCCTGTAGACCCAATCCTCCAGCGTGGCATGGGCAAGCTGGAACGCGGCCCGCATGGGGGTGCTGTCGTAGGCGGCTGGGGAGTAACCATGGTCTTTCCGCTTATCACCGATTACACGACGGCAATACGCAATTCGGCCACCCGTTTCACC
>JBKACM010000591.1:0-509 GCA_046269335.1 Alphaproteobacteria bacterium
CGGTGCATTTGGTTGTTTGGGTACCAATACAACAGGACATAGAAGTTCACCGACAACTGTTGGCTTAACAGGGACGGCCCCGCCGGCGATTGAGCGGCCGTCTGTGCGTATTTTGACCCTGGGTCAAAATATCTGCACGGCGGTATGAAATGATCCGGCAACATGATAGCCGCTGGTTCCATCCCTTCGAACGAGGTAGCCTCACGGGACAGTCTTCGTTCCCTTCAGCAGGAAAGAGAGTTCTTATGACCGAAGTCGACAACAATCCGGATTCCGGGCAGCCGCCATCCGTTGTTTTCAATGGGCAATACCTCAAGGACCTTTCTTTCGAGGTTCCGAACGCGCCCGGGATCTACGGTGAAATCGACGCGCCTCCGGAGGTTACGGTCAGTGTAAACGTCGATGCGCAGCGTTTTGGCGAAAACGTTTTCGAGACCAGCCTGGTTCTGAACGTCAAGGGGCAGGTGAAGGAAAAAACGGCCTTTATCGTCGAGGTCACAAGAACTCTC
>JBKACM010000592.1:0-507 GCA_046269335.1 Alphaproteobacteria bacterium
GTTGGAGTTTCAGTATTTGTGGGTGTCGGTGTGTTAGTTGGAGTTTCAGTATTTGTGGGTGTCGGTGTGTTAGTTGGCGTTTCTGTGTTCGTAGGTGTTTGAGTTGGCGTTTCTGTATTTGTAGGAGTAATGGTGTTAGTAGGTGTTTGAGTTGGCGTTTCTGTATTTGTAGGAGTAATGGTGTTAGTAGGGGTTTGAGTGGGTGTTGGGGTATTAGTTGGGGTCTCAGTATTTGTCGGTGTTATGGTATTGGTAGGTGTTTGAGTAGGTGTTTCTGTGTTAGTTGGCGTAATTGTATTAGTTGGTGTTTGGGTTGGTGTTTCAGTGTTAGTTGGTGTAGGAGTATTTGTGGGTGTTTCGGTATTAGTTGGTGTTATAGTGTTAGTAGGTGTTTGTGTTGGTGTCTCAGTATTGGTAGGTGTTGGCGTTTGTGTTAGTTGGAGTTTCAGTATTTGTGGGTGTAGGGGTATTAGTCGGCGTTTCTGTGTTCGTAGGAGTTAGTGTGTT
>JBKACM010000593.1:0-506 GCA_046269335.1 Alphaproteobacteria bacterium
TGGCAGGGGAGGAGGTAATAAAAAATCAAATAAATATGGAAATCCGAAACATTGCCATCATCGCGCATGTTGATCATGGCAAAACCACCATCACCGATGCCATTATGCGCCAGACCGGCGTGACAATGGAAGAAAACGCCACGATGGACAGCGATGCGCTCGAGCTTGAGCGCGGCATTACCATATATTCGAAAAACGCTTCCGTGTTCTACAAGGGCACGAAAATCAACATCGTGGACACGCCCGGACACGCCGATTTCGGTTCGGAAGTCGAGCGGGTTTTGCGCTCGATCGATTCGGTTCTTCTGGTCGTGGATGCGCAGGAAGGCCCGATGCCCCAAACAAGATTTGTCCTCAAAAAATCCTTGGAGCTTGGTCTCAAGCCCATTGTGGTCATCAACAAAATCGACAAGCCGGCGGCGCGCCCCGAAATTGCCCAGGAACTTGTGTTCGAGCTTTTTCTCGATCTCGGTGCGAGCGATGAGCAGCTTGATTTCGCTTCTGTT
>JBKACM010000594.1:0-504 GCA_046269335.1 Alphaproteobacteria bacterium
TGTTTGTGTACTAGTTAATGTAGGTGTCGATGTACGAGTGTTGGTTCTCGTGTTAGTAGGTGTATGTGTAGGTGTACTACTACCAGTTCTTGTATTTGTAGATGTAACTGTTGCGGTAGGTGAAGCAGTAATAGTTTCTGTTAATGTTCTTGTCGATGTTTGAGTTACTGTTCTTGTTTTTGTTTGTGTTGGTGTTTGCGATTTTGTAACCGTTTGTGTAGCTGTATTGGTTGGTGTTTGGGTGCTTGTTCTTGTTTGAGTTGGTGTGTTGGTCCCTGTCTATGTAGGTGATTGTGTAGCGGTTCTCGTTGATGTTTGTGTACTAGTTAATGTAGGTGTCGATGTACGAGTGTTGGTTCTCGTGTTAGTAGGTGTATGTGTAGGTGTACTACTACCAGTTCTTGTATTTGTAGATGTAACTGTTGCGGTAGGTGAAGCAGTAATAGTTTCTGTTAATGTTCTTGTCGATGTTTGAGTTACTGTTCTTGTTTTTGTTTGTGTTGG
>JBKACM010000595.1:0-504 GCA_046269335.1 Alphaproteobacteria bacterium
CGCCATCAAATTCAGGCCGGATGCGGAAATATTCGGCCCCTTGCAGGATATTGCTATTACTGCGCCGAACCAATCGAAGCACCAAATCGTTTTTGTGATGCTGGGTGTCGTGATAGCTATGAACTTGAGAACCGTATGCGATCAATCAGCGGTAAGCGTTGACCCGCAAACCATAGCGCGAGAGCCACGCGCCCGCTGGTGCGGGAAATAAATCCAGCGGATATCCTTCCCTCGCTCGTCCTGGGGCATGGCTTGGACGATAACCGCATCTCCAAGCATGAAAATGTAGTCGGATTGGAGTAAATTTTATATACTAATCATGTAGATGTATTTTTATCTGCCTAAATATTTAAAGAGTTTATTCGCACTATTATTCGCACTATCGTTGCTGTATGCAGCCAATGGCAATGACTTACGGTGCTCTCCTCTCGCACCAAAAACAAGTAGTAAAAAGCCCTAGAAAGCCCGCCAAATGCGGGCTTTTTGCGTATCTGGCTTGGGTTT
>JBKACM010000596.1:0-503 GCA_046269335.1 Alphaproteobacteria bacterium
GTATTAGTAGGAGTGTTCGTAGGTGTTTGAGTAACAGTGTTAGTCGGCGTATTTGTAGGCGACGGCGGCTTCCGAGGACGCAGCATGTGCCGCGACACGGTGGCCTGGGAAACGTCGATACCCAGCTTCAGCAGTTCGCCGTGGATCCTGGGGGCACCCCAAAGTGGGTTTTCCCGGCACATCCGGCGGATGAGGTCGCGGATGTCCTTGGGTGTGGGCGGCCGCCCTGCCCGCTTCTGACGGGATTTCCATCGCCAGAACAAACGGAAGCCCGCCCGGTGCCATGCGATAACGGTTTCGGGCTTGACGATCACGAGCACATCTCGCCACATCGACCACAGGCGAAAGAGTATCACCCAGAACAGCCGATCCCAGAATCCCAGTCGCGGCCGCGGCGTTTGGCGTTTGAGCGCAGCCACCTGCTGTCGCAAGGCGAGGTTTTCCATCTGAAGCGCCGCGCGGCTCAGAATGGCATCGCGCAACGTGGCGAACAGTACAAAGGC
>JBKACM010000597.1:0-501 GCA_046269335.1 Alphaproteobacteria bacterium
GAAGGCGTAGAGGGATCAAAGACAACCGCTTTGATACAGAACTTTGCATTCCTTGTGGCGGAATCAACTGTTACATTGCTGATTTTATAGGAAAACTTTGCATTGTTTGCAATGGTAAGAACGGGAATCAACTGCGTGATATTGGTCGCCACCACCCCAGCATCCGTTGAAGCCGACAGGGTCGGATACGTTGTCTCCAGGGCGTCTTTTATACCGGCAGGCGTCGCAGCAGGATGGCTATCGATGTAACCGCGTATTGCCTTGGAAATTTTTCCCATCTGTTCCACAGCCTCCGCCGTTTCTGCCGTTTTGATAAAGGCGGTCATTTTCGGAATGCCAATAGAAGCCAAAATAGCAATGATCGCCACCACCACCATCAACTCGATCAACGTAAAACCCATTTCGCCCCGACGCACACCCGAAACTGACGGGTGTTTCTGTGTTTTAATCATACGATCATTTCTCCTCTGTTGGTTGATTTTTTTATGCAAACCCACAATC
>JBKACM010000598.1:0-500 GCA_046269335.1 Alphaproteobacteria bacterium
GGAAGTTCCTTATCCACCGACGGGACACCGACCTTTTGCAACGATGAGCTTCTGATCTAATGCAATTCCCTTGCCAATCTTGCCGGACTCCGAACAGGTCCCGTTTCAATACGGGCGCTGTTGGGCGTTGGAAAATGACGCCATTAATAGGACAAAGCGCCCATCCTGTAAGTCGTCATGGCCGGGCTCGACCCGGCCATCCACGAGGTTCCGTGCCGCTGGCTGTGGGAATACCCGAAGTCCGTGGTGCACGACGGCGTGTATACCCGGCACGGGGCCGGGCATGACGACCGAGTATTGGTCAATCATTCCCACACCCGATTGCCCTCTGATTCTGGCGGAGAGCCCGTCAAACTGCCCTGGATTGCTTCGTCGCGTTGCTCCTCGCAATGACGACTGGAGTTCCTAGGTCGCGGGTCATGTTGCCCATATTTGCGGCATTGCCTCTGGATATGCCTACTTCACGGGCCCGCGGGAAAGTGGCGTTTTGTGATCTAGCG
>JBKACM010000059.1:0-12156 GCA_046269335.1 Alphaproteobacteria bacterium
GCAAGCCAAGGGGCCGGACGGCCCCGCCGGCGATTGAGGGCGTTGATCGGTCACGATCAACGCGGATTGGTATCAGTTCTGATGAACGCGATAGTGATAGTAAAATCCGAACAGGGGCAGGATCCAGAAGTTGAGTACGTGTAGTCCCCATAGCGCGAGGCATACCAGGTAGGCCGTGGACCATGCGGTCCAGGCGGTGATGCCGACGCAGGCGGCAATACTCCGCGCCGCCTGTCGCCAGGGCCAGATCGCGGCGGCCACCGCGGCCGTGACGATCAGCATCACGCCGATGGCACCGGCGGCCAGGGTGACCCACCCTCCGGCCTGGGGCCCGAGCAGGTGGTTTGCGATGGCGACCGGATCGTAGGCGAGGGGATTGGCGTACCGAAGAAGGAAGTCGTGGAACGAAAGTTCCCAGACGCTGGTGGGCAGGAACAACTCCTGGAACGAGTAATGCCGCTCTCCCAGGCTGGCATGAAGCACCAGAAGGCCGGACAGAACACCGGAAATCCGGCCGAGAATGCCCAGCAGGGGGATCGCGAAGAACTCCCTGGGAGCCAGGAAATGCAGCCCGTACTCGCACAGATTGCCGACTACGACCGGAAGGCCAACCGCCGCCAGTGCCTTGAGGGGCGCGGCGAAAAGACCGAACAGCCAGTCCAATTCTTCCATTATGGCCCGCTGAAATAATGTCCTTTGAGCCGTTCCTGTAGCCCGTCGGTATCAGCCCACGGACTGTCGCGGCGCCCTGGCGGGTTCCGTCTCATGATCGAGGACGGACCGGGTCCCGCCCGGGACCTCCATCACCGGCCAGTCCGACAACAGCGTGTTCCGGAAATGGATCATCTGCCAGAAACCGAAGGCATTGATGGGGGTCTGATACACCTTCTCGATCGCCGCCACGCGACAGAAGCGCTGGAGGTCCAGATCGGGACGGAACCCTATCTGGTCGGAGACGGGTTTCAGGGTTTTCTCCAGCGCCCTCAGGATAGGATTGTCGGAGTGGAAATGGTTGACCACGATGATGTCGCCCCCCGGCGTGCACACCCGGCGGATTTCCGCCAGCAGGCGTTCGAAGTCTGGCACCACCGACACCACGTACATGGCCGCCACGGCGTCGAAGTGATTGTCGGGAAAGGCCATGGACTGGGCGTCCATTTCGTGCAGTTCGATCCGCTTCAGGTCATGCCGCGCCACCCGTCTCCTGGCCTTGGCCAGCATCTCCGAGGAAAAGTCTATCCCCACCACCTCGGTTCCGCGGCTGTACAGCGGCAGGGCAAGACCGGTACCGACTCCGACCTCCAGCACCCGCCGACGCGGTTTGGCGTTGATGCGCTTGATGACCGCCCGGCGCCCCGGCTGAAACACCTGTCCGAACAGCACGTCATAAACCTCGGCATAGCGCCGATAGGCCCGTTTGATCCCCGTTTCGGTAAGATTTCTCAAAGTCTGACCACACCCTTCATCGCTTCATCGCTCATTGCCACAAGAGCCGGGCGGGTTCGGCCGGCCGCCAGATCGCAAGACTTGCCAGTTTTCCCATTGCCTTGCCCGAGGCGGTGTAAGATGCGGAATACCAGCGGATAATGCAATCTTCAAGGATCCTGGAATCGGGGTAATCTGGTTTGCCTGATTGTCCAACTTGGTCGGAAACCGTCTAAAGGGGGGGACTTTTCGACCGGGCTGTGTAATACTCCGGCCGTTTCACGGGGATCCTGTCACGGTGCGAAAGCCTGCGGGGTTTGTGCGGAGGTCACCCGATGTGTGTCACCTGCGGCTGTGGCCACGACCGCCCTCCGTTTCTTGAGTCGGAGGAGACGCAGGTGCGTCCGCGCGACCACCATCACCACGACCACAGTGATGATCACTACCATCGTCGTGATCATCACCATCACGACAACCACCATCATCATCATCATCACCATGATGGGCCGAGCTGCCGTGCGCCGACCCGGGAAGTGGATCAGGAGCAGCCGGGAAATCTGCATTTCGGGCTGGGTCTTGCGCGTGTCAGCGTGGCCGGGTTCGATCAGGGTCAGCTTGCCCGCATGGAGCAGGAGATTCTTGATCGCAACAGTGTCTACGCCGAGGGCAATCGACGCTGGTTTGCGGATCACCGGGTGTTGGCGGTGAATCTGATGTCCGGTACCGGAGCCGGTAAGACGACGCTTCTGGTGCGTACCGTTCAGGATCTGAAGCAACGCTTTCCTATCGCCGTGATCGAAGGGGATCAGGAGACGACCTTTGATGCGGACCGGATTCGGGCCGAGGGCATCCAGGCGGTGCAGGTCAACACCGGCCGGGGATGCCATCTGGATGCCCACATGGTCGAGTGTGCCCTGGGGAGGCTGGCTCTGCCCGATGGGGGAGTGCTGTTTATCGAGAACGTCGGCAACCTAGTGTGTCCCGCCGGTTTTGATCTGGGCGAGCGGCATGGGGTGGTCATGCTCTCGGTGACCGAGGGGGAGGACAAGCCCCTGAAGTATCCCGATGTCTTCGCCGCTTCGGAGTTGCTGCTGATTACCAAGATGGATCTGCTGCCGCATGTGCGCTTCGACGTGCAGCGTTGCGCCGACTTCGCCACGCGCGTCAATCCCAGTATCACGGTGCTGCCGGTCTCGGTCGAGACCGGGGCCGGACTTGATGGGTGGTACACCTGGATCGCGAAGGAAGTGGAGGCCTTGAGGGAGCAGGAGCAGATCCGGGCGATCGGATCGACCCGGTTGCCCTGATGGAGGGTACGGGCTGGGGTCAGGCCCGGTCGTGGCGTGGCGTTGGAGGGGAAATGATGAAGAGTTCGGCGCTCAAAGCTCTGGTCGAAGATCCGGTCTATGCCACGATTCCTCTGTCGCGGCCGTTGCCGGATATCTTGGCGCTGGGTGCCTTCCTCAAGACGTCGGTGTGCGTCGTCCGGGGGGATCGGGCTTACGTTTCCCAGTCCTGTGGCAATCTGGACAATCCCGACGCCATCGCCCGGTTCGAGGACAACGTGACCTCGATGTTGGCGGCGACCGGAGCCAAGCCTCGGATCGTGGTGCATGACCTCCATCCGGATTTCCATTCCACCCGCTATGCCGCCCGTCTGGGACTGCCGACTCATGCGGTCCAGCACCACCATGCCCACATCTGTGCGCTCCTGGCCGAAAATCAGATCGAGGCTCCGGTGATCGGTCTTGCCATGGATGGCTTCGGTCTTGGCCCCGGCAACGAGTCCTGGGGTGGGGAGTTGCTGCTGGTGGAAGGGCACAGATATCGGCGGCTGGGGCATCTGGCGAAGCTGTTGCAGCCTGGCGGTGAACTGGTGGCGCGGGAACCGTGGCGGATGGCTGCGGCGGTACTCCATCAGTTGGGGCGGAGCGCCGAGGTGGCGGAGCGCTTTCAGGGCCTTCGCGAGGCCGACAGGCTTGCGGAGATGATGCGCGCCGGAGTGAACTGCCCGCCGACGTCCAGCGCCGGGAGATTGTTCGATGCCGCCTGCGGTCTGCTGGGGGTTCATCCGGTTGCGGATTTCGAGGGACAGGCTCCGTTGATGCTCGAAAGCATGACCCTGGAGTCCAGGGTGATGAGCGATGGCTGGCGTATCGTGTCCGGAAACGTTCTGGACATGATGCCGCTGATGGAACGGCTCATGGACTGCGATCCCCGTACCGGGGCCGAGCTGTTCCATGGCACCCTGGCGGCCGGACTGGCGAGCTGGGCTGCGGATGCGGCGGCGAATCACGGCACGGATCGGGTGGCCCTGGGGGGGGGCTGCTTCGTCAATCGTGCCCTGACTGATCGCCTGGTTCCGATGCTCAAGGATCGGGGCCTGAAGCCGGTCATCGCGCAACGGGTATCTCCCGGAGGCAGTGGACTCAGTCTCGGGCAGGCGTGGGCGGCTGGGCACTGGCTGCTGGCCGGCGGGGAGTGATACCAGACCGAGATGAGCTTGACTCATCGCGGTCTGGGAATGGCGCATTGAGCGCCCGCGCGATCGTTCGCGCGCAAGCCAAGGGGCCGGACGGCCCCGCCGGCGATTGAGGGCGTTGATCGGTCACGATCAACGCGGATTGGTATCACAGGGCCCCCACGATCAGGACGACCCGGGACAGCATCTGGTCATAAAGCGCCTCCGGGCTGAGTTCCGGCCCGCTGAGCGGCGTGCTCTTGCCGGCGTTGACGAAGCTGATGACCCGTTCCGATCCGATTCCGAAAAACACGTTGTCCACCAGGACCTTTTCCAGCTTCTTCAGCTTGGCGATGTCCAGCATGGCCACCGAGACGCCCAGCAGATTGCCATGGCGGTCGAAGATCGGTCCCCCGCTGTTGCCGGGATTGATGTTGGCGGTCATCTGGAACACGCCCCTTCCCTGTTCCGTCGCTTCCTTGCTGATGATCCCTTCGGTTAGCGACGGTGCCTCCGCCCCCAGAATGTCGGTCAGGGGGAAGCCCATCACCAGAACGGCCCGTCCGGCCTTCGGGGCCACCGTCTGGGAGAGAGGCTGTCCGGCAACCCCCTGAAAAGGCTGAGGAATTTCTAGTAAGGCTAGATCGTCGTCGTTGGCGATGGTCTTGACCTTCGCCATCTGCACGAAGCCATAGCCGTTGCGCACGGCGAGTCTGGTCGTGTTCTTGACCACGTGATGATTGGTCAGGATCAGACGCCCGCCTTCCAGAATGATGCCGCTACCGGAAACCAGCCGCTCGTTGCTGCGGAACGGCAGGGGCATCGGCGTGGGCAGCACGCCGGGCCGGGCCGGTTTGTCCACCGGTGCCGCTCCCCCTCCCCGTCCTTCCTCCGCCGAGGCTCGCGCCCCACCGACTTCCGGAGTTTCCGCTGGAACCGACGTTACCGGGGGTGGGATCGGCGGATCGGCGGCATACTGGGGCGGCGGAGTTCTGGGCTCCAGGGGCGGAGCGACTCCACCCGGAGCCATGGCCTGGATCCAGGCCCGGATGGCCTCGGCCCGAGCCTCGTTGCCCGCGGCCGAGAACAGATCGGCGGCATGCCGGCGATGCGCCAGGGCCCGATCGCGATGCCCGGCTTCCCACTGATAGCGGCCCAGGGTGTCCTCGACGAGGGGAGCCTGGGGGTGACTCCGAACGAAATCCTCCACCTGCGCGAACGCCTGGGCGCGATCCCAATAGGCGGTGTAATCGGCCCGGGCGACGGCGACCTCTTCGCTGTCCGGCATGTCCCGGGCCAGATTCGCCATGCGCCCCATGGCAAGATCATGGTGCCCGCTCCGCTCGTCCACCAGGGCCAGAACCAGATGCGCGGCCATGGCCCCCGGGTCGGAGGCCAGGGCGGCCTCCGCGTGAGTGCGCGCCTGGGGGAGGTGACCCAGGGCCAGCTCCGCCCGTGCCATGCCGGCAACGGCCTCCGCGTCCTCGGCGACCGAGAACGAGGCTTTTTCGTAAAATTCCAGCGCCCGCGCCGCCTTGCCCAGCGCAAGAAAAATCCGCCCGAAGGCCAGGTTGAGCCTGTGAACTTCCTCCGGTGTCTCCACGTCCAGGGACTTCAGTTTCTGGCTGGCCAGCTCGAACCTGCCGACATCAATCAGCGCCTCGGCCTGACGTATGCCGTCCATGCCCCCCGCCGCCAGAGCGGCACGGCCCAGGGTCATGACCAGGATCAACACGAAACCGGAGAGGCTGACAAGCATACGCAATCGTCGTTCCGTCACGGCCACCACCTTCCTCGGTGGAGAGAATCCCCCATCCGCACACCTGTGATGATAGCCGTGAAGGAACCCGTGTCAACCGACCCTGAACTTGCGTTGGGCTCAGTACCCGCCCTTGCGCTTGGTCTCTGGCAACCCGGCGATCTTGCCGACCTGCTTGGACGGCTGCCTCGGGAACAGGTCGTACATGTCCTTGGCGATGATCTTCTGTCCCCAACGTTCGGACAGGGTCTTCACCATTTCCCGTTCGCTGGGCTGGTGGCCACCGTTATCAAAGTACTCCTCGCGGAGATACTTGATCATGTCCCAGTGCCGTTCGGTCAGCTCGGGAATACCGTCGGCAGCGGCGATTTCCCTGGCGACGTTTTCGTTCCAGTCGTCAGTGTTGACGAGATAGCCATTGGCCGTCTTTTCCAGATCCGCGTATCCCAATTTCCGTTCCTCCTTGACAAAACACTGGCCGGAATCCCCCATCCGGCCACACGTCCGGGGTTGGTGACCGCAAACCCCGGCGGCACCCAGCCCGTGCATTAGAATAATCCTGGTTTTCTCTTCCGACAACTGCTACCAGCGATCCAGAGCGATCGGGTGCGGGCACTATCACCGGGTATGATGCCCTGTCGCGCCAGAAGGAGAACTGCCATGGCCTATTGTCACGTGACCGTGTTCGGGGGTTCGGGGTTCGTCGGGCGTCATCTGGTGCGACGGTTGGCCGCCGCTGGGGCCGTCGTCCGGGTTGCGGTACGGGACCCGGAGGCGGCTTCCTTCCTGATGCCCATGGGAGACGTCGGGCAGGTGACGCCACGGCTGGCCACCATTACCGACGATGCCTCGGTACGGAAGGCGGTGGAGGGTGCGGACCAGGTGGTCAATCTGGTGGGCATTCTCTACGAACGCGGAGCCAGGACTTTCCAGGCCATGCACGTGGATGCCGCCGCCAGGGTGGCCCGCGCCTGCGCGGCGGCCGGCGGGAAGCGACTGGCGCATGTCTCGGCCCTGGGGGCCGACGCCCAGTCTCCTTCGGCCTATGCCCGTTCCAAGGCCGACGGAGAGAAAGAGGTTCTGGCGGCGTTTCCCCAGGCCACCATCCTCAGACCCAGCGTCATCTTTGGTCCGGAGGACGATTTCTTCAATCGCTTCGCTACCCTGGCCCGGATTTCCCCGGTGCTGCCGGTGTTCACCGACGACCTTCTCCGGGCCGCCGGCTCGAAATTCCAGCCGGTCTACGTGGGAGACGTGGCGGAGGCCATTCTGAAGACCCTGAACGAGGAAGGGGGGAAGCACGCGGGCAAGACCTATGAATTGGGCGGACCGCGCGTTTACACCCTGCGGGAAATCATGGAACTGGTGCTGGCGACCGTTCGGCGACGGCGCGCGATCGTGCCGATGCCGTTCTGGCTCGGTCGGCTCCAGGCTTCGGTGCTGCAATTCCTGCCCAAGCCCCCCCTGACCCCGGACCAGGTGGTTCTCCTGGCCAAGGACAACGTTCTCACCGGTACCTACCCGGGCCTGACCGAACTCGGCATTACTCCGGAGACGGCGGAAGTGATCCTTCCCCTCTATCTCAGCCGCTACCGCACCCTTCCCCGGCACACGATCCTACGGGGAGTTTGAGTGGGGGGCTACAGTGCCTCCTCAAGATAGCGGGCGACCACGTGGCTGGGCGGTACTAATCGGCTTGATGGCTTAGAGGACGAAAAGGTCCGTGCCGAGTCGCTGTCACCGGAACGACGGATTGGGACATCAAGGAAAGCCGCAGTGGTTCTTTGGAAACAAAGACGGAGAAAACAATGAATGAACAAGAAACAATTGGCGATATCGCGGAGCGCGTATCAAAAGAATTTGCTGCGGATGTCGTAATATATAATGGTCCGATTGAAGATGCAGGATTTGGGAAGCTTGTTCAGGCAACTACGGGTGGGACGGCGCAAGCTTGTGTTCTAATGATGGCTACGTATGGTGGTGTTGCGGATGCGGCCTACAGGATATCAAGATGGCTTCAGCGCATTTACCAGCGTGTCATTTTCTATCCAACAAGTATATGCGCAAGCGCAGGAACGCTCGTAGCCCTTGGAGCGCATGCGCTTATTATGTCTCCATTGTCTGAACTTGGCCCACTTGATGTGCAGTTGCGGAAAAACAACGAAATCGACGGAAGAAAATCTGGGCTTGTTACAAATTCTGCGATGGAGGAGCTTCGAGATTCATCTTTTCAGTTATTTGAGTACATCATGTTGGAAATAAAACGCCGCAGTGCAGGTGCTGTAAGTTTTGAGGTTGCCTCCAACGTCGCGGCACAGATAACAAGCGGCCTGCTATCTAAAGTATATGAGCAAATAGATCCGGAAATTATAGGACAAAACAGGCGTGACCTACGTATTGCTGAAGAATACGGGAAGCGTCTGGCGCGTATTGGCAAAAACATCACAGAGCATACCATACGTAGATTGGTTCACGGCTATCCATCACACGATTTTGTTATTGACAGAGAGGAGGCTGCTGAGCTATTCTTAAGCGTTCTCGTTCCGTCGCAGGATCTCATAGAGCTTACGCTCTCGCTCAGAGAGACGGCACTAAAACCGAAATCCACCGAGCTAATCGTAGAAAGACTTGCTGCCTTTGGGCAGCGGAGCAAGGAGGGAGGGGCACAAGATGGAAACGAAACGGCAGCAGAATCCGCACCAAACCAAGGAGAGCCCACCTAATCTGTCGTCGGACATGGACATGTGGCGCAGCGCAGGCGCGGCCATTGCGGAGGCTATCAAGGGCGGACGAGTTTATGATGCGTCGGGTACCCAGCAGACAGCTCGGGATGCCAGTCAGTCGGAGTTGACGCGGCCTTTCTCTGTGTGATCGGGCTGGAGATGTGCTTGGCCGGTGGTGCGCGGAGGGTTGACGTGGGTCCTGTCGCCTGGGTTGATTTGACCTTCATCCCACCTCCCCCACCTCCCCCACCTCATCGATGGCTTCCCTCAGGCCGGGAAAGACCGTCACCCCGCGTCCGGCCCAGAATTCCGGGCTGCGGAATCCCCAGCCGACCCCCAGAAAGGGTACGCCCATACCCTGGGCCCAGGCCAGATCAACCTCGGTGTCGCCGATGACGGCGGACAGGACAAGGTCCGCGCAGGCCCGCGCCTTGCCGCCACCGGCCATACCAGGCGGTCCTTGAAATGACCGCCTGGTGTCTTTTTGTCTGCCCTCGCCGGGCGCGGGCGTCCGCCCGCTTGGCTGCCGCCTCAATGGCGGCTCAATACCGGCCGACGAGTCAAATCGAGTGTCGGCCGGTATCAGGTCCTGGAAGGGATCGATCACCCGGATATCGTCGAAAAACCGGGCCAGATCGTGCTGGACCAACTGTTCGCGTACTGCCGCCGCGTCACGCCGGGCCGTCACCAGCACAAAGCGCATCCCCGCTCCGTGCGCCGTCGCCAGTACTTCCGCAACGCCCGGATATGGGTGGTCCAGGGCCAGCATTTCCCGGGTCTCGATCCGCTCCAGCCAGCGCCGACAAATCCCCTCGGCCGACGCGACTTCCAGGCGACGCAAGGCCTCAAGACCGGTGGCCCCGTCGCACTTCAGGGCGAAGTAACGTTCCGCCATCGCCTCGGACAGGGACACGCCCTCCTCGCCGGCGGCACGGACTACCGCCACCACATGACGGCGTCGGCTGTCCAGAACCGTTCCGTCCAGATCCAGGCCGATTCTGACCGGCGGGCTCATGGCATCACGATTTCGGAATAGACGCGCAACACGTGCCGTTCCTCCGGCTGAAGGCGCAAGAAATCCTCCGGAGCCAGGTCCAGCCTTCCCCAGGCGGCCAGGGCCGCCGATGCCAGGGACCAGCCGTAGGCGGTGGACAGGGCGGTTCCAGCCCCCAGGCGGGGGTTGAGGTCCACTACCGTCCATCGTCCCCGGTCATCCCGCAGGACCTGGAAGCAGAAGGCCACCGGCAGTGCCAGCACGGTGCACAGGTGCCGAGCCAGGGCTTCCAATTCCTCGTCCCACCAGATTCTGGCCTTGGTGCAGACGCCTTCCTTGGTCTCCAGCCGCTCGCGGCACAGGGCACGGACACCGGTGGTGCCATTGAAGACCTCGACGGTGATTTCCGGCGGTCGGCACAGAGCCTGGACCACCAGACCCTCCTCGTCGCGAAGGCGAGCCCTGGCGGCCGCCACGGTGGCAACACCGGCCCCGCGACTGCCGAAGCCCTTCTCCGGCTTGACGAATACCCTCTCGTCGGGCGGACGAGTCGAGAGATCCTCCTCCACCAACCGCCCGGGCACGACGATGCCGTGGCGATCCAGGAACTCCGCCAGGACCCGCTTGTTCCGCAGCAGGGGCGCGCTGGCGGCGACGGCACCGGTGGAGCGGACCCCCAGCGCCTCCAGAGATGGGTCGTCGCTGGGAAATTCGTAGACGTCGGCATCGATCAGGGGCACGTAGAGGTCGATCCCTTCCGCCGCGAACAGGGCCAGCATATGAGCTCGATAGCCGGGGTCGGCTACCGGCGGCACCTGGAAACACCGTTGCGCCAGACGGGAGGACGCCACCAGGTGGGGGGGATAGATATCGCAGACCAGCAGTTCGAAGTGATCCGGGAACACCTCCCGCACCAGCGAGGACAAATGCCACGTGGTCGCGGTACCACCGGCGCTGATCAGGAGTCGCTGTTTCCGTCGTGTCAAGATGGCGTCCTCCATGAACCACGATTCAGGTTGAGGCGACCATATCACGGAAGGCCTCGCTGTCGGCCAGCAAGGCCTCGTAGGTTCCGCTGTCGACGATCCTTCCCGCCCGCAATACCACGATAAGATCGCAGTGGCGGATGGTATCCAGCCGGTGCGCCACGATCATCATGGTCTTGTGACCGGCCAGTCGTTCGATCGCTTCCGACAGGTCCTTTTCGGTGCGGTTGTCCAGGGCGGCGGTGGCTTCGTCCAGGATCAGGACCTCGGGATCCCCGTACAGGGCGCGGGCGATGGCCACCCGTTGGCGCTGTCCGCCGGAAAGCCGGACCCCCCGTTCCCCGACCTTCGTCTCCAGGCTCTCGGGCAGGCTTTCGACAAAGGCTTCCAATTGGGCGAGACGAAGAACCTCGGCGACCCGACGTTCATCGATGGCGTCGTCCTCGATGCCAAAGGCGATATTTCGGCGAAGGGTGTCGTCCAGGAGAAAGATCGACTGGGGCACATAGCCGATGAGCCGCTGCCAGCCCCCCATGTCGTCGCACACGCTGACCCCGTCCACCAGGATATCTCCGGTCTCCGGCTTCAGAAGGCCCAGCACCACATCCACCAGCGTGCTCTTGCCGGCTCCGGTTCCCCCGACCACGCCCACCGTCTGGCCCCGCTTCAGGTGCAGCGTCACGCCGTTCAGGGCCGGCCGCGAGGTTTCCGGGTAGGTGTAGCGGACATCCGCCAGGGTGAAGGTATCCCGGAAGGATACCGGTTCCGATCGTGCCGAGGACGGAAAGCCCGACAGCGTTCTGAGGTCGCGGTCAATCTCCTCCACCGAGGGGCTGCCGAAGCGGATGTGCTGCAAGCCCACCAGAATGCGGTTGAGGGACGGCATCACCCGAAACCCGGTGTAGGCATACAGTCCCACCAGCGGCACCAGATCGCCGTCGGCCTCATGGAGGCCTTTGGCTGCTACCACCACGACCACCATCACCACGACCAGCAGGGTTTCCAGAACGAGGCGTGGCAGGCTCTCGATGGTGCTGGTTCGGATCAGGGAGCGGGTCAGGGCGAAGCGGGCGGTGGCGAACGCTTCGATGAAATACCGCTCCACGCCCAGAAGCCTCAGGTCCTTGAGGCCTCCCAGTCCCTGGTTGGTGGCCTGGATCGTCGCCGCGGACAGGGTGTTCGCGGATTTGCCCCAGGCCTGGACCCAGGGTCGCGCCACCGCGTGCAGGCCGTACGCCACCGTCCCCAGACACAGAATCGCCACCAGGGTGGTGCCCGGTGCCTTGATCAGAACCACCAGCAACAGGGCCACCACCACGAATCCTTCGGCGACGATCCCCGCCAGGGAAAACAGGACCGTCTTGAACACCACGTCCACCACCGCCTGCATGTTGCGCAGAATTTCGGCGGAGTTTCTCCGCAGGTGGTAGGGATAGGGCGCGTGCAGATAGGCCGAAAACAGGGTCCGGGCGAACTCGGCCCCGCTCAGGAGCGGTACTCTCGCCCGGTAGTACAGGGCAAAAGCCGACAGCAGGTTTTTGAAGGCGTAGAAACCTGCCACCAGTCCGGCCAGGAAAACCACTGGATCGCCAACCCCGAGCCCGAGGGCGAACTCCCGAATACGCTCTCCCTGCGGTACCGCGCCCAGACCACCGCTCATCCCCTGCACCAGAGCGAACACGCCGACGGCGGCTGTGGCTTCCAGCCCCGATAATGCCAGGGAGATGACGACCAGAAGCAACCACCTTCCCCGCGCCGGGCCCGGAATAAACGAAAGGGCCCTGGCGATGGAGTGAGAGGCTGAAAAT
>JBKACM010000005.1:0-27894 GCA_046269335.1 Alphaproteobacteria bacterium
CCCACGTTCAGGTCCCAGCATGAAGGCCTTGCCGACGGCGACCGGCCGCGCTAGGTCGATCACAAGACGCAGCCTTCCCGATGACGGCGTTTCAAAGCGGTAGTTCCTGATCGCGCCTGCGGCCTTGCGAATCTGTGCCTGGGTCTCCAGAGTCACGTCGTCGATATCGATGACCAGACGATCCGGATCCGTTTCCGTGCGATAGCGGAAACCGACCTTTTTCGGAAGATCCACGACGAAACGGGTCGTCCCGTCGTGGGCTG
Organism: Alphaproteobacteria bacterium; assembly: GCA_046269335.1. Classification (GTDB taxonomy): domain Bacteria; phylum Pseudomonadota; class Alphaproteobacteria; order Rhodospirillales; family Rhodospirillaceae; genus JADFXL01. Next base: position 264 of record JBKACM010000005.1, read on the forward strand.
AAATGCGAACGTCGGCACCGGCGGGCCGCACCGGCAGAAGCAGGAGCGACCAAAAGACCAGCAGCAGAACCCGCGCCAGAATCGGCGGGCTCCGCCTCCGAATACAGCCCCCCCTGTCTGCGGCCGATACCAAGTTCCCTGCCTCTAAATATTGGGCCGCTTTTCCCCGCCGGCCTCAGAATGTGTACCAGCTGCCATCGATACTTCAACGGCAGGCTCTGTTCCAGAACGTTTTTCCGATCTTTGACATTCCTCATAAAGGGCGTTGTCGAAACGGCACAGTCCAGCTATTTTGCGCATGTACAGGATTTTCCGTCTGGCTCGCCCCGATCGGGAAACGGCACGGTTGACGGCCTTTGGTGCCGGATCACGAGAGGTGATCCGGCCGGTTTGATCGCGTGACCGTACCGGCTCGGCGGGGATGAGCGGCACGATGGGTTTACTGGGTTTGATGGTTTCAACGCTGCTCGAGCCGCCCAATTGGTTCCCGTCATGAACGATACACGGCTTTGCCGTCGCATGACCCTGGAAGCGCACGAGGGTGCCACCGGCCGCACACACAATGTCACCTGCCCGGGAGGCGGCGGATGCCCCCCCCGTGAGGCGGCGCCTTGGAGATATGGACTGAATGGTCAAGCGCATGTTGATCGACGCGACGCATCCCGAAGAGACACGGGTTGTCGTCGTCAATGGGACTCGCCTGGAAGAACTTGATGTCGAGACATCGACAAAAAAGCAGCTGAAGGGAAACGTCTACCTGGCGAAGGTCGTCCGGGTGGAACCCTCGCTCCAGGCGGCGTTCGTCGACTATGGCGGGAGCCGTCACGGCTTTCTGGCGTTCAACGAGATTCACCCGGACTACTACCAGATCCCGGCTTCCGACCGGAAGAGGCTCGTGGCGGCACAGCAGCGCGCGGATGCCGAACGGGCTCGCGAGGGTGGCAACGGCGAGGATGGCCCGGGCGGTGAGGAGGACGAGGAGGAAGAGGAGGAGGTCAGGCCAAGACCCAGGCACGGCCGCGAGTACAAGATCCAGGAGGTGATCAAGCGTCGGCAGATCATGCTGATCCAGGTGGTGAAGGAGGAACGCGGCAACAAGGGCGCGGCACTTACCACCTACCTCTCCCTTGCCGGCCGCTATTGCGTTCTGATGCCCAACACGGTCCGTGGCGGCGGGGTGTCGCGAAAGATCGTCAGCATCGCCGACCGTCGCCGCCTGAAGACCATGCTGGCCGAGTTCGGAATCCCCGAGGGGATGGCCGTGATCCTGCGCACCGCCGGGGCCGAGCGGGCCAAGCCCGAGATCCGGCGCGACTACGAATACCTGATGCGCACCTGGTCCCTGATCCGGGAGGTGACCCTTTCCTCCCGTGCCCCGGCCCTTGTCCACGAAGAGGCCAGCCTGATCAAGCGGGCCATCCGCGACATCTACAGCCGGGACATCGACGAGGTGATCGTCGATGGAGAGGAAGGTTATCGGCTGGCCAAGGACTTCATGAAGACGCTGACCCCCAGCCACGCCAGGAAGGTACATCGCTTCAAGGACGACGGCATGTCCCTGTTCGGCCGCTACCAGGTGGCCACGCAACTGGATGCCATGCACAATCCGGTCGTTCAGCTCAAATCCGGTGGCTACGTGGTGTTCAGCCAGACCGAGGCTCTGGTCGCCATCGACGTCAACTCCGGCAAGGCGACGAAGGAGCGCCACATCGAGGAGACCGCCGTCAAGACCAATCTGGAGGCCGCGGACGAGATTGCTCGCCAATTGCGCCTGCGCGACCTGGCCGGCCTGATCGTCATCGACTTCATCGATATGGAGGATTCCAGAAACAATCAGGCGGTGGAGCGACGCATCAAGGAGGCTCTGCGGACCGATCGGGCCCGCATCCAGCTTGGCCGCATCAGCGGCTTTGGCCTGATGGAGCTGTCACGCCAGCGTCTGCGGCCCAGCCTGATGGAGACCAGCTTCGAGCCCTGCGCCCACTGTGGCGGAGCCGGCGTGATCCGGTCGGTGGAATCCAGCGCGATTCACGTGCTCCGCGCCATCGAGGAGGAAGGCGTTCGCAGGCGTTACAGCGAAATCACCGTGACCGTCCCTATCGCCATTGCCCTGTACATCCTCAACCAGAAACGCGCCACTCTGGCGGATATAGAGACCCGTTGCAGATTTCGGGTTCTGGTAGACGGGGATGATTCCCTGATCCCGCCCAACTTCCGCGTGGAACGGGTGAAATCCCTGCGTGACGACGCCGAGAGCGGCGATGCCGAGGCGGTTCCCCCGCCCCGCGTGCTCCGGGAGGGAGGCGAGACATCGGGAGGTGCCGGAACGGAGCGGGAGGTTCCACCCTCTCCCAGCACCGTATCGCCATCACGACAGGGATCATCGGAGGCTGCGGAAGCCGAGACCAATGGTGACGAAGAGGCAGGCGCGGCGGAAGGGGGTGGAGGCGATGACGCCGGCCGCAAGCGCAGACGGCGGCGGCGGCGGCGCGGCGGGAAACGTGGTCCCGGTACCGACGGGTCGATGGAGGGTGGTTCCGAGGATCGGGTGCCTGCGGGCGACGGCGAGGAGAATGCCGCCGGTATGGCCCCGGATGGTGGAGACGACGACGACGACGACGATGGGGAGGGAGACGACGAGGCTGACGGGGCGAACACGGATTCCTCTCCGGAAGGAAGCGACGAGGATACGGCCCGGCGACAGGCACGGCGGCGCGGCAAGCGTGGCGGTCGCAAGCGGCGGCGGACGCCGCAGGAGCAGGGTGGGGACCAGCCGTTGACCTCCGTCGAGGAAACCGACGCGGCCGCGAGCGGTGCGGAGGATGCGACCGAACCGGTTGCCGGGAACGACGGCGATGTCCTTCCCGCCAGGGAGCCCGTCCAAGGGCACCCGATTCGCCGTCGAAGGACAAATCCGGACGCCTCCACCGAGGCCGACGGACAGATGTCCGGTGAGATGGCGGGAGATGCCCTTCCCCCGACCAGGAAGGGAACCCGTCGTGCCAGGCCCCGACCGGGGACGGAGACGGGGACCGAAGCCGTCACGGAAACGGGATCCGATGAGGAGGCGTCAGGGGAATTGTCACCCGTGGAGAGCGGGCCCGAGACGCCGGAAATCCTGCCAACAGCGGGGCAAGAGGAGGAATCTCCTCAGCCTCAGCCTCAGCCTCAGCCTCAGCCTCAGCCTCAGCCTCAGCCTCAGCCACCCCCAGCCCCGCCACAGCCTCCTCGCAGCGGCTGGTGGCGGAAGAAGGAACCGGATGCGAGTTGACGTGGCCGGGCCGTTGGGTTGAAGGATAGAATAAAAGAGCCTTGCGGAGCCGACGGTGGCCATGTTAGTGGGGGTCGGTGAAATGAAGTAGTGATTCTGCGGGATGAGGTTTCGTCGATGCCGGGCCTTATGGTTGCGACAAGAGGGGGGTTGAGTCCGAGGTTGCTGGCGGCCCTGAGTTACATGGGCGTGCTGTGTCTGGTGCCGCTTTTCCTGAACCGCAATGATGAGTTCGTTGCGTTTCATACCAGACAGGGTCTCGTGCTGTGGATATGGGCCATTCTGGCGATTCTGGCTCTGTTGCTGCCGGGTGTCGGCGTCGTCATCTTCCGGGTCAGTTTCTTCGTCATTCCCGTCTTCTCCGTGGTGGGAATGATCGCGGTGGTGCTGCATCGGGCGTGGACGCTTCCCTGGGTCTACGGTCTTTCGTGCAGGATTTGAGGGTACACGGTCTCGACCCGTGATGGGGCTGGTCGCGCGGTGCGCGATGGGGTTGGTTACGCGGTGATTGTTTTTGGTCTTAACGGGGTGTGTGGGGTATTTCCCTAGTCTCCACTTGGGTGATGTCAGGAGGGTGCTGTAATGCTTCCAGAAATGGTAATGGCGAAGGTGGAGGGGACTACCCAGGCCTCCCTGTTGTCCAGTCTTGCCGGAAAGTCCTATACCGTCGGGCAGGTGACGGCTGCGGGCAATGGTCTTGGGACTTGGTTGTTCCTTTCTCCAGAAGCGGGTTCGGCCTCCGCCGGCCAGGGGGCGGTCGCCCTGAAGCTGGAGGGGACACGCCAGATGGCGCAGATGTCCGGTCTGGTCGGCAAGACGGTGACCGTCGGCAAGGCTCCGACGGTGGTCGGCGGCGTCGGCAAGTGGATGGTCCTGTATCCCAGCGCCAGTGGTCTGGCGGCGGGCGGTGCCGCGAGCGCGAGCGCGGGTGCGGCTGCGGTGACGGCGAAGGGCCTTGCGGGCTCCCAGGTGCTGATGCTGAAGCTGGAAGGCACCAAGTTCGCCTCCCAGGTGCCGTTCATGGCCGGCAAGAGCTACACGGTGATCAAGGCCACGTCCGCGGCCGGGGCGAACAGCAAGTGGCTGTTTCTCCAGCCGGTCGGTGAGGCCAGCAAGGAGATCGTCGTTCTCAAGGTCCACAACGGGGCGGCCCAGTTGCCCTGGCTCGTGGGCAAGACCTACACGGTCGGCAACACGCCCCTCGTCGCGGGTGCCAATGCCAGCAAGTATCTGATCCTCCATCCCGCCACGGGGTTGGCCGGCAAGACCGTCGCAGCAACCACGGTTGCGGCCAAAGGCATGACGGCGGCGGCTCCCTCCATGAAGACGGTTGCGCTTCAGGCGGCGGCCGGCGGTGGTGCCGGTACGGCGGCGGCGACGACGGGCAAGTCCCTGGCGGTCGCCACGGCGGCCAAGGGTGCCGCAACGGGCACGATCTGGAGCGGTACCGGCCTGAGCCTTGGTCTGGGACTGGGACTGGGTGCGGCGGGTCCGCTGATTCTGGGGGCGGTTATTGCCGCGACCGGGTACGGGATCTATCGCTTCCGCAAGAATTCGGCCCCGGCGGAAGTGGCTGCCGATGATGACCTCCGGGAGGCGATCGCCTGATCCCCTGGAACTGACCAATACCATCCGCACGAAGTTTTGACTTCGTGCGGAGCGGGTTTCGCTCAGACGCCGCGCGGGCTCGATACCAACGGCACGAGTCAAGGCCTTGTGCCGTTGGTATAACTACCGGGCGACTTCCGGTCCAGGATCGGAGGCCGCCCTTGTTTTTTCTCCTGTCAAGGGAGCGCGAGGGACGAGTCCCTCGTCTCTTTTTCCCCTCTCTCAGCGATAACGTTGCACCAGTCCCAAAAGCCAGGACAGAACTCCCTCGGAACGGCGACGACGAGGCGGAGTACGCCGTTTCCCGCTGTTGGAGGTGCGGAAGGGCCGTTCGGCGACCAGGATGCTGGATTCCCTCTCGCCGGGATACTCCCTCTCGGGAGCCGAGCCGCCGGTATAACCAACGACCGGATCGGGAAGATCCGTCGAGGGGGTCCAGTGCTTGTTTTCGGCAACGGGAGAGGATACCGGCCCCTCATCCTCCTCCGGCAGAACCCGCACCGCGACCGGAGCCTGAGGTTCACGGGGCTCCACAGGCTCGGGTTCCCCTCCCCCCTCCTTTTCCGATTCTGATTCCGATTCCGATTCCGATTCCGTCGGGTGGGCGGTGATCGCATCCAGCAGACCCAACTCCCTGGCCAGAAAGTACCCCGAGAGGATCAGGGAGGCAACGGAACTCAGGATGAACAGCCCCGCGAGAATACCGTGCGGCAAGGCTGTCGCGGCAATGGCGCTCAGGACCCACATCAGGCCAAAGTACTGGGAATTCTTCATGTCCTGCTGTTCGTTCCTTCAACGGTATCCCGATAGCCTTCAACGGTATCCCGATAGCTCCGTGGCACCCGCCAGTGAACCGTGATACGCGATTTGCGGCTCAAACGCAAACCGACCGAAAGTATCGAGCAGGTCTTCACAAACGTCTCAAAAATTCCTATCTTCCGTGACATAGTTTAGAGACGTTCCAGATCACAACTCACACCAGCGAGGATACGATGGCTTTCGAACTTCCGGCCCTGCCGTATGACAAATCCGCACTTGAGCCGCACATGTCGGCACGGACCTTCGAGTTCCACCACGGCAAACACCATAACGCCTATGTCACCAACCTCAACAATCTGACCAAAGACACGCCCATGGCGTCACAGTCCCTAGAGGAAATCATCCAGGCATCGGCCAAGGACCCGGCCAAGGCGGGCATTTTCAACAATGCCGCCCAGGTTTGGAACCACACCTTTTTCTGGAACTGCATGAAGCCCGGTGGCGGCGGCGTTCCCACGGGCGCGGTGAAGACCGCGATCGATGCCGCATTCGGCTCCTTCGACAAATTCAAGGAAGAGTTCAAGAACAACGCCGTCGGCCAGTTCGGCAGCGGCTGGGGCTGGCTGGTAAGGGAAAACGGCACCCTGAAGCTTGCCAAGACGAGCAATGCCGATACCCCAATGGTTCACGGCCAGACGGCGCTCCTGACCGTGGATGTATGGGAACACGCCTATTACGTGGATTATCAGAATCGCCGTCCGGACTTCGTGCAGGCGTTCCTGGACCACCTGGTGAACTGGGATTTCGTGGCCAAGAATCTGGCTGGCTGATCCCTCGCTGATCCTACCGCCGGCATGAAGTCTTATACCATCCGCACGAAGTTTTGACTTCGTGCGGAGCGGGTTTCGCTCAGACGCCGCGCGGGCTTGATACCAACGGCACGAGTCAAGGCCTCGTGCCGTTGGTATTACCTCCTGCCGGCGGCGGAGCTCTTTTTCTGAAACCCTTTGATTTTATCGCCCAGTGGGTTAGCTTCGCAGGTGCCGCGATCGCAGATTGCCCTGGGTGTCTACAATGACTAGATTGAAATCTACTGTAATATGTCACTTCAAGAATGAAGAATATTTGCTTCCATGGTGGCTTGAGCACCACGTCCGAATCTTTGATCATGGAATATTGATCGACGCTCATTCGACGGACCGGTCCGCCGAAATCTGTAGGCGCATTGCGCCCCACTGGCAGCTTGTGACGTCCAGAGACGAGTACTTCAACGGAAAGTTATGTGACGACGAGGTCATGGACCTTGAGGATACCGCTCAGGGATGGAAGCTGGCCCTGACGGTAACGGAATTTTTCTGTTGCCGGGACATGAGGGCCTTTCTCTGGTCCCTGAACGCACATGGCTTTGACGCCTACGCGATTTCGTGCGTTCTGATGGCGGAACCGGAGCCGCATATCTTCCAGTACCCGGAGCCGGACCCGGACCTTCCCCTGGTGGCGCAGCGATGGCACGGCTATTTCGAAAACGAAAAGCCGAACGACGCCGCCTCGGAAAATGAAACCCATACCTACCTTGGCAGAAGCCGGGTCATGCACTGCCGAAACAATGGCCAGTATCAGGTGGGCCGGCACAACTCCAATATCGAATACTACATGCACCCGCCCGGTGCCTTGCTTCTGAAGATGAAGTACTGCCCCTGGAACGACAGAATGTTGTCCCGGGTGGTGGATACGGTCCTGTACACCCTGGTCAAGGACGAAAGTGGAAAGCTGCTCCCGTATCCTCCCTGGGAGAAGAACGCCGTCATCGCGGCCAAGGAAAAAGAGGGACGAAAGGCGGAGGACCTGCGTCTGAGGCCGGAGTACATGTCGGTCATGGCGGGGTGGTCCTACGCGATGACGGAAAAGTACACACCGATCCATACATATCAGGGAATCCGCAATTCCTTTCCCAGTGTTGGTGCCTACTGGCTCGCCACATCCCTGTGTCAGGAAGTCGATAAAGGCAAACTCGACATCGCTCGCCTGGTTCTGCTGAGGTACTTCGAACTCGAAAACGACATCGATGCGAAGGCCTACAACCTGATGGGCATCATCCACGCCAAGTTGGAACGCTATGCCGAGGCGGAGCCGTACCTCCTCAAGGCCTACTCCCTGAACCCGGGCGACGTTTCCGTCATCCGAAATCTCGGCTGCATTCTCCATTCCCTCAACAAGCTCGAAATGGCGGCCATGGCTTATGAGAAAGTTGTCGAGATGGACCCAGGAGCCACTCTGGCGCGGGAAATCCTGGAGGCCATCCGAAAGAAGATGGTCAAGCGGGATACCCCGGCCGGCTTCACCCACCAACTGTGTTGACGGCTCCCTCAGTACCCGTGCGACTGATACCAATCCGCGTTGATCGTGACCGATCAACGCCCTCAATCGCCGGCGGGGCCGTCCGGCCCCTTGGCTTGCGCGCGAACGATCGCGCGGGCGCTCAATGCGCCATTCCCAGACCGTGATGAGTCAAGCTCATCTCGGTCTGGTATGAGCGAAACCCGCTCCGCACGAAGTCAAAACTTCGTGCGGATGGTATGATCTCTACTCGATCCGCCCCAGGGCCTTCGCCAGCGTCAGGTACAGCTTGCCGATGTCCGAACTGGTGAAGGCGGCGGTCAGCACGTCGGGACGGTCGCAACTGCGAACCTGATTGAGCAGGGTTTCGAACTCCGCCATATAGCGGGAGACGAACTCGCGGAACTCCGAGTCCTCTTCGAACCGATTCTTGATGGCGACGATTTCCGACTTGCTGAGACTCTTGAGGAGGTGACGCAGGAACACCGCCTGATCGCCCTTGTAGAACTTGCGCCACATCTCCTCGTCGACGTTGGTCTGATAGACGCGGGTGATGTCCACGGCCAGGGACTGCAAACGCTCGACGATGAATGCGGCCCCTTGCAGGAACCTTTCCACCCCGACCTCGGCCCGGGTCCGCTCCAGGGCCGCCGCCTGCTGTTCCGCAGTCTTGGAAGCCTTTACCAGTTCGATCACCTGATGGTCGAACGACTTGGACAATCCATCCGCCTGGCCGGAAAGCCGATCCCCGGTCAGAGACAACTCCTCGGCTTTCTGGCGCAACGTGTCGAACATGGTACGCAGCTTTTCCAGGGTCTGGTCAGTAGCGGTCACCAGTTCGCCGGCCCGCTTGCGGAAAGACTCGCCGCTGCCACGCACCTGGCTCGCCACCTTCTCGGAACTGCCTGCCAGTTCCTGGATCGTCTCCTTCAGGTGAGCGGCCGTTATCCCCACATGAGCAGAGGTCTTGCTGGCCGCCTCGTCGAACTCCCGCGCAATCTGGTGCAGAGTATCGCCGAAGTTGCTGACGTCGGCCGTGGCCTGTTCGGCGGAATGGGTAAGCTGCAAGGAGCGTTCCTGCAAGCCCTCGCCGAACGACTTGACGATGTTGGCCGATTCATCCGAGGCACGGGCAAACTGCCGGACAAGCTGCCCCAGGACCTCGCCCATCTTGGTGACCCGCACCTCGGCATGGCTCCAGGTGCGGTTCAGATCCTCGGTCCTGGCCTCCATGATGACGCCGACGGAATCCAGACGGGTACTGGTCTGCTCGGCGGCGGAAACCATCTGGTGGGTGCGATCGTCCAGGGACTCCCCGGCCGCCTGCGCCTGCTCGATGACTTCCTTCGCCGCCAGCGACAAATCGATGGTACGCTGCCTCAGAACCTCGCCGACCGCATCCAGGTCGAAGCTGGCGCGGGACGCCGTGGCCACCAGATCGTTGGAGCCCTGACGCAGGGTATCGGCAATGGTTCGCACCCGCGCCAGAAGCTGTTCGGACACCGAATGGAGATGGCGGGACTGCTGGGCCAGAGCGGCCTCGCTGAGACGGGTCTGGTTGCTGACGACGTTGGCGATGTCGGCCAGTTCGTCGGCCTGCTTGCGCAGGGTCTCGCGGATCGTTTCCGACATGACGCCGGCGCGATCCGACCCCTTGGCCAACTCATCCATCTGGGCACGCAGGGTCTCGCCCATGTCGCGGGCCCGAAGCGTGATCTTGTCGGAGGCCGCCGCCAGGGCATGGGTCTGGCTCTGGAAGTTCTCGCCGACATACGTCACCCGCTCCGCCGCTCTCTCGGCCATATTCTCCAGGTCGGAGGTGCGGGCGGAAATCATGTCGCCCAGATTGGTGAGACGAAGGGTAGCCCCGTCGCTGGCATGCATCAGGCCATCCGACTGCTTGCTGAGCAGTTCCCCAAGCTCCCGCAGCCGCGTCATCACCTGATCGGAAGCGGTGGTCAGAGTCCGCGACTGCATCGAGAGGCCATCCTCGATGATCTGGATGCGGGAAAGAACCCGCTCGGTAATCTGGTCCAGCGAAGTTCCCTGCGCCTGAAGGGAGGCGGTAATACGGGCGGTATGCTCCCCAAGCCGGTCGGAGGCCGTGTTCAACTCCTCGCTCTGGGTCCGGAACAGGTTGTTCAGTGCCTCGGCATGGTGCTTCAGGACCCCGGCGATGTTGGAGACGTCCTCCACGGATCGCGTCGAGGCGGCATTCAGAATCTCGGCCTGCTCCTGCACCACCCTGGCCACGGTCTCGGCCCTGGAAACCGACTGCTCGCCAACCCGGCTCAGGGCGTCGGTCTGGCCCTGAAGAATCTGGGCTATCTCCCGGGACCGCCCGGAGGCCCCCTCCACGGCACCGTTGAGCGCCTCGACCTGTCCCCTGATCGATTCACTCATCTGGCGGGACTGTTCTCCGGCACGTTCCGTGGCGGTATTGAGGCTGTCGATCTGTCGCCGTAGCGCGTCCTCCACTTCGCGCGCCCGGGCGGAAGCGACCTCCCCCGACTGCGCCAGGGTCTGGACCTTCTGGGCGATGGACTGCACCACCCGTGCGGTATCGGTTTCCACCCGGCTGGCGATGTGCGTCAGCCCCTCCGTCTGGCGACGCAACACGGCTTCCACCGCCTCCACCTGCTGGACGGCATTGCGGGAAGCCTCGGTCAGGTCAACGGCCTGACGACGAAGGGCCTCGGTCACCGTCTTCACCCGTGCCTCGGCCCCCTCGGCCGGGTAGGTCAGCCGCGCCAGATGCCGGTGCAGCGCCTCCGCCTCCAGCCGGAGCTGCCCCCCCCGATCCATATAGACGATAAACAGCCAGACCATGGCCAGAGGCAGGAACGCCCCGGCCGCCAGCCCTCCGAACTCCTGCGGCATCAGGGCCAGCAACTCGTTCCAGCCGACCGAACTGGTGACGTAGTAACTGAAAACGGCAAGCCACAGCACTGAAAGCCCGACGCCGGTACCCCGGACCAGCCATCCGCGCTTTCCACGCTCCGGAATAGGAGAAACCCACTGGTCGGCATCCGCCGCCGTCTGGGAGGACGGGGATGGCTGCGGGAACGGTGCCCGCTGGGACGCGGGGTCCTGCGGATACGGGCCGAAGGAAGACTGGGCGGCAGCGGCCGCGACGCCCGGAGAATAGGGCGACAACGGAGGCGGCGGCGACGCCTGGGGTGGTGCCGGAGGCAGCGGCGGTACGTAGAGGGAGGAGGGCGGACGCGACGGTTGCCCCTGCCAGAGACTGGAAGAAGGGGATGTGGGCGCTACCAGAGGTGCCGCGGTCGGGAGCGGAGTCGCCGGGGGAGTCGGAGAAAACGCCGAGGGAACAGGGGCTGGTCCCACGGAAAGCGGCGGGGGCATCGCCCCCATCCCTCCCTCCGGCGGAGCCAGCGGTGCCTGGGCGGGGCCCGCGCTGGCCTCGGACTCGTGCCGGCCCAGCAGACCATCCAACCTCAGCAGCAACTCCCCCTCATCCTGCGGATCGTCGATCGGCGGCAAGTCCGGGCGGTCCAAGTTCCGCAACGTATCGCCCATATCCGCACTCCCCTTTTCCATGCGCCTTCCCGTATCAACGTCGTTCATGGAACCCGGCCTCATCAACGGCCCTTCCCACACGATTGGTTAAACACGCCACCCTGTCAATTGAATCAGAGTGAAGACAACGCAACCCCACGCTCGCTCCGCCCAACCCGAACCATCGACAGATACAGACACCCGACCACCCAAACCAGGACCACGGCCAGGGAAATGAAGAAATCGGGATTGCCCAGCACTTCGCCCCCCCCGGCATAGAATGGCATACGCAATGCCCGCAAGGCGTGGGTCACCGGGTTGGCCACCATGATCACATGCAACCAGCCCGGCACATGGTTGACCGGGAACAGCGCCCCCGACAGCATCCACAACGGCATCAGAAACACCATCATGATGGCATGAAAGCCGGCGGTGGAGCGCATGCTCCAGGCAATCAGAAAGCCCAGGGCCGTGAAGCCGATCGAGGACAGACCCAGGACGGCAACCACCATCAGCATGCCGGAAACCGACATCGTCAGCCCCAGAAACGGCGACAGCAGCAGGAAAAGCAGACATTGCACCATGGCGATGCTGGTCCCCCCCAGTACCTTGCCCAGGACAATGGCGATCCTGGGCACCGGAGCCACCAGAACCCCTTGCAGGAATCCCTGGTCCCGATCCTCTATGATGGTGATGGACGAGAAAATGCTGGCAAACAGCACCATCATCATCAACACGCCGGGGTAGAAGAATTCCAGATAGCTGATTCCCTCCATGCCCGGCGGCCGGAAGGACCCGGTGAAGCCCGCTCCCAGAAACAACCAGAACAACAACGGCTGCCCGACGCTGCCCGCCACCCGATGTGGCTGGCGGAGAAAGCGGATGAACTCGCGGCGCGCCAACGCCAACACGGCACGCATCATGGCATCCCCTCCTCGGCGACGGCGGCGAGTGTCCCCCCCCCGGAGCCAGCGGCGGTGATGTGAATGAACACGTCTTCCAGGGCCGGCTGCTTGATGGCGATGCTGCGGATGTCGCCGCGATAACGATCCAGCAGCGCCTCCAGCAGCGGCAAACTGTCGGCGGTGGAGATATCCTCGATCCGCAACTCCTCGCCAAAACGCAACGGCGACAGATTCATCTCCTGCCGCAAGCGAGGAGCCAGGGTGTCCGGGTCGATCGGCGTAATCACGACCATCTCCCGCCCCATGAGGCCCCGCAAGCGTTGCGGGGTGTCATACGCCAGAAGACGCCCCCCCTTCAGGATGGCCACCCGGTCGGCATCCTCGGCCTCGGAAAATATGTGCGTCGTCATCAGCACCGTCATGGCGCGTTCCTGCTGTATCCGTCGCAGCACATCGAGAAAGTTCCGACGGCTGACAGGATCCAGGCCGGTCGTCGGCTCGTCCAGCAGCAACACCCTGGGACGGGTCAGCAGACACTTCGCCAGTTCCAACTGCCGCGCCAGCCCCCCCGACAGGGTGAGCACCTGGTCGCCGGTACGGTGTTTCAGATCGGACCAGGCGAGAGACTCCTCCAGCCGCATCGTCAGCTCGGCACCGCCAAGACCATAGAGGCTGGCGTGTATGGCCAGATTTTCCGCGACGCTCAGATGCTTGTCCACGGCCGGGCTCTGGAACACGACCCCCAGAATGTGGCGAATCTGCCGTGGCTCCCGGCTCAGATCGAAACCACCGAGGGTGACGGTTCCCGTGCTGGGAACCTGCAAGCCACACAGAATGCGAAACAAAGTGGACTTGCCGCTGCCGTTGGGGCCGGAGAGGATGCAGAATTCCCCGCTCTCCACCGCGAACGACAGGTCGGCAAGCGCCACCCGCGACGGCTGTTTACGGGAACCCGGATAGGCATGGGAAAGATTGCGAATTACGATCACGATGGCATCTCTTTCAGGCACCCAACGAACGCGCGGGGCAGACCACCCCGTCGCCCGGCCGCCCCCACAACTACCCTCTGTCGCGGCAGGCCCTCATGAACGCGACAAACCTCCGCGCCCAGGGGAAGGGACCGACGGACCGCATGTGAGCATAATTGGCCAGTACATTGCGCAGGATGATACCATCATGTCGACCGTCAACGCCATCACCGCGAACAACCCTGTAAGCGTAGTCCAGTGTTTCGGGAAGATTTTCAAGACTGGAGTAATGAAACTCGTGGGCGGTAATCTCTGCCCTCTCATCGGAACCCGGCCAGGGGTGGTGGTTGGTTTCTTCAAGCCGCATGAGACCCCGACCATGGGGACGGTCGTGCATCACGCTGTCTCCCGGAATGGCTCCCACCATCCGGCAGCGCCGTCCCTGCCAGAAAATACTGCGGGACAGGTACATGAGCCCCCCACATTCCGCGTAGACCGGCAAACCGGCCTCGATCGCCGATTTCACCTGGGCCCGCAAGCTCTCGTTGGCCTCCAGCGACTCCATGTGGGTCTCCGGAAACCCTCCCCCGAGAAACAGGCCGTCCAGACCGGGAGGAAGCCCCGGATCCGACAGCATGCTGACCGGAACCAGATCGGCACCGGCAGCCGCCAGAGCCTCCAGATCGTCCTGATAATAGAAGCCGAAGGCCGCATCCCGGGCAATACCGAGTCTTACCCGATCCCGAACCGCGGGAGACAACGGCCTGGAAAGGTCTGGTGCCGGATACGGTGATACGTCCCGGGCCATGGCCAGGAGCGCTTCCAGGTCGACCTCGGAAGCAATGGCCTGACCGATCCGGGCAACCACGGCCCGGGCCTCGCCAGCCTCATTGGACGGAATGAGACCCAGGTGACGCTCGACAATCTCCAGTTCCCGGGACCGCCGGACGGCCCCAAGCACCGGAAGATCCGTAAACGCCGCAATCGCCGCCCGCAGCTTGCTTTCGTGCCGGCTCCCCGCCACCTTGTTGAGGATCACCCCTGCGATCCGCACCTCGGGATCAAAGGCCTGATACCCCAGCAGCAACGGCGCGACACCACGGGTAATACCGGATGCGTCAAGAACCAATATCACCGGGGTCCGCAACAGCTTCGCCAGAGCCGCCGAGGAATCGCTTCCCCGCACATCGACGCCATCGTGCAACCCCTTGTTGCCTTCGATCACGCCCAGCGCCCCTCCCGCCACGCACCGGCCGAACAGGTGCCTGATTTCGTCCGGGGTCTGGGTATTGAAGTCCAGATTGCGACACGCCCGCCCGGCGGCAACCCCAAGCCACATGGGGTCAATATAGTCCGGTCCCTTTTTGAAGGGCTGCACGACATGCCCCCGCTGGACCAGGGCGGCACACAGGCCGATAGAAACGGTGGTCTTGCCGGAGGATTTATGCGCCGCGGAAACGAAGAGCCTGGACACGCCGGTCACTCTCCCTCGGGCCAGAAAAGCAGGATGCGAGGGGGACAGCCCCCTCGCATCCTGGAAACCCCCACTCGTACCCCGAAGATCACCCTTCCTCGGCAACGACCTCATCGGCCAAGCTGGCCGGCAGGAAGCGCAAGGCCGTGCAGGCGACCACGATCAGAACCAGAGAAATGGCGATCCCGCCCAACCCCAGCAACACCTCTGGCACCGTCGGCACATAGGTTGCGACGACGCCGTCCGAGAAGGAGGAACTAACCTCCATCCCGGGGAAGAGGATCAGGGGATAGGCCTGTCCGCCGATGATGATTCCGTAGACCTGCGCCCAGCCACCAACCAGGACCAGGACGGAAGCGGCCAGCAGAGCCTTCCTGCGCCCCTTCAGGGCCGGATGAAGCAGCAGGATCAGCGGCAGCACCGAACCAATGAGGATTTGCACCACCCAGAACAGGAACGTGTAGACATTCCCCCCTGCCAGCAGGAACTGCTCCACCCCGAGACGTCCGGCGGAATACAGGCTGGTCAGATGCTGAACGGCAACAAAGTAGACGACGGCAGCCACGAACACCGCCAGAAGCCGCTGCAACCGCTGCACGACGATGTCCCCCAACTCGCGACCATCGCAACGGAAGGTTACCATCAACACGATCAGGAAAAAGGCCAGACCGAAAGAAAACGACATGGCGATGAATTCGGGTGCCATGATGGCCGAATTGTAGGCTTGGCGGGACGCCAGGAATCCGAAAATGGAACCGGTACCGGTGGTCAGGATCAGCCGCCACAGGAAGGCGACAAACCCCGCCGTCTTGTAGAAAGGCTTCCCTTCCCGGCTCATCATCGTCCACAGATAAGCGGCGACAATGACGAAGAAGCCGCTGTAGAGGATGACGTTCCAGGCAAAGATCGATTTGAAATTGAAGTGGGTCATGGCCACGATCAAACGGTCCGGCCGTCCCAGATCAAGCACGAGAACCGCCAACCCACCGGCCAGCAGCGCCAGGGCCATCAACCCGGACAGGCGGGACAACGGCTTGTACATGGCCACGCCGAAAACCGACCCGACGGAGGCGACATTGAGCGCCCCGGAGGCCGCCACGATCAAGAACACGGCAAAGGTGTGAGGCGTCCCCCACACGACATGCTGATTCATGCCCGAGACGTAATGCCCGTGATGTTCCATATAGAACGCGGACCCCAGCCCCATCAGGATGAACAGGCCGATCCCCCCCAGCACGGCAAAGTAGCCAGGGCTCCTGCCTTCCAGTTCGCGGTAGACGACACTCTTCATGGCGGTTGGCTCGCTTTCCTCAGATGCCCTGATAATACACGCCCGGACTTACGCCAAGATCCTGGCGTATTCTGGTCGTGGCGTAGGTGGCGACACGCTTCGAGATTTCACTGTTGGGATCGTTGAGATCCCCGAAAAGCATGGCCCCCGTGGCCTTGGCGGAACAGTGCTCGACACACGCCGGCAACTGATCGTTGTCAACCCTATGAACGCAAAGAGTACAGGCCTCCACGCACCCTTTGCCGCGCGGCATGTGGGGTTTCTGGTTCTCGACCTCCTCATGCACGAACGACCGCGCCTTGTAGGGGCAGGCCATCATGCAGAAACGGCAGCCGATGCACACGTGCCGGTCCACCAGAACGATACCATCGGCCCGCTTGAACGAAGCCCCGGTCGGACAGACGTCCACGCACGGCGGCGACGCGCAGTGCTGGCACATGAACGGCAGCGAGAACTTGCGCCCGGAGCGGGCATCCTTGACATCGAGCTTGCGAATCCACTGCGGGTCCTGGGTGGGACGACCGTGGCCCTCCCATCCCTGCTCCCGACGGCAGGCATCGACGCACCCGGTACAACCGGCCTCACACTTGTTGGCATCGATGAGCAGACCCCAGCGCACCTTGGAGGAAGCCGGCTGATCCGCCGGCCTGGCATCGGCGGGACTGACGAGGGTCACGCCCGCCGCCAAGGTAACCGCCACCGTCGCCGCGCCGGAGAGGAAACCTCGACGGGAAAGCGCCGGTTCCGCCTCATCGACACAACAGGAGCCCGGATGCACGCCGCACGCTCCCCTGTCGCTCATGGTTCGATCCTCTTCCTTCATCGCTTCGCCCTCAGGCTGGCCCATCCCTGCGACGCCGCCGACCCGCCCGCTCATCGCGCCGCCTTGGGCTCGGGGCCACCGGGTGTCGAGGCGTGGCAGTCGAAACAATCCGGACTGACAGCGGCATAAACGTGGCACGCATTGCAGAAATGCGCCGGGCTCCGGATCGTCACTGGCTTGTTGTCGGCTCCCTCCACGACGTGACACTCAAAGCAACCGGCCAGGCTGTACTGCCGGGTCCGAATGCCTTCGCGCATCGTCTCGACGCGGTGGTTCTTGAGCATCTCCATGTGGTTACGCCGCATGAACGACGTATCCGCAACACAGCGCTCGCCCTTTCCCTTCGGAATCATCGGGAAAGGACCATCGCCGGCCACCGCGGCGGTGGTGCCGAGAAGCACCACCACCAGGACGGTCAGAACGAAGCGGAGTCCGGTCATCGCCCCCCTTACTCCTCACCCATGCCCATCTGAATGTAGCCGGTCGGGCACACATCGGCACAGATGTGACAGCCGATGCACTTGGCATAGTCGGTATCCACGTAGCGCCCTATGGCCCTGGACTTCTTGGGCAGCCGGAAGACCGCGTCCTGCGGGCAGAAAATCAGGCATTGATCGCACTCGAAACACAGACCGCAGCTCATGCAGCGGTTGGCCTCGGTTACGGCCTGCTTCTCGTTCAGTCCGGTGAACCGCTCCTTGAAATTGCCCAGAACGTCATCAGACCCGATGTGAACCTCGGCGCGGCGATTCATCAGCTCGTGCTGGAAATGCGCCGCGAACAGCTTCTCGTGGGGGATGACCTCGTGTGCGGAACGGTCCTCGTAGTTGTGAATGGCGAACCTGGCCTCGCTGGTGCCCCGGGTTTCTCCCACCGGCGGGGCCTCCGGCTCAAGACCACGGGACCGAAGCTCGTTCAGGAGCTTGAAGTGGTTGACGTCCACCTTGGGCCGCTTGCCCAGTTCCTTGCCATTGATATAGGTGTCAATGCCTTCCACCGCGACACGGGCATTGCCAATGGCGGTGGTCAGAAGGTGCGGCTTGATAACATCGCCGCCGACGAAGTGGCCTTCCTTGACCGACGAGCGATAGTGCTTGTCGGCATTCATCTGTCCCCAACCATTGTCGAACATCTCGAACCCGGTGAAGTCGCCCCCCTGGCCAGTGGCGGAAACGATCAGGGTGCAGTCGATGTTGAAAGCTTCCTCGTCCTTCTGGAAGCTCTTGTTCCCTTCCCACTCCACCGGCACGACGCGCAACGCGATGGCGCGGCCCTCGGCGTTGCGGATCACCTCCACCGGAGCGAGGCTCTCCTTGATGGTCACGCCTTCGCGGATCACGGAGTCAAGCTCGTGCTTGGTGGCTGGCATCTTGTCGATGGGGCGGCGATAGACGATCCACACGTCGGCCCCTTCCCGGCGGGCCACCGACGCCACGTCGTGAACGGTGTGGCCCAGAATAACGGCGTCCGGATGGTCCTTTTCGCTGACATGGGAAATGTGACCGATACGACGGGCGACCGCCGCCACGTCCATGGCAGTATCACCACCACCGATCACCAGCACGCGACCGCTGAGATGTTGCAGGCGGCCTTCGTTGAACGCCCGAAGGAAAGCGATACCGCTCACCACGTTCGGGGCTTCGCCGCCGGGAACCGGCAGGGACTTGCCCGCCTGGGCACCGATGGCCCAGAACACGGCGTCATAGTCCTTCTCAAGCTGCGCTACCGAGATATCCACACCGACACGGGTGTTGAGGGAGGTAATGACCCCCATGTCGAGGATCCGCTGGATCTCCTTGTCCAGTACGTCCTTCGGGGTACGGTAGCCGGGAATGCCGAACCGCATCATGCCGCCGAGGGAGCTGTAGGAGTCGAAAATTGTCACCCCGTGACCCTTGAGCCGCAAGAAATAGGCCGCCGCCAAACCGCCAGGGCCACCGCCAACCACGGCGACGCGCTTGCCGGTCTCCTTCTCAGGCTTCGAAAAGGTCATGTTGTTGGCAAGCGCCCAGTCACCAACATACTGCTCGATGGCGTTGATGCCGACGTGCTCCTCCACCTCGTTGCGATTGCAACCGTCCTGGCAGGGCGCGGGACAGACACGACCCATGATGGCGGGGAAGGGATTGGAGGAAGTCATGCGCCGGAAGGCGTACTCCTGCCAGGGTATGCCAGAGGCGGGCTTGTCCAGGCCACGAACGATCGACAACCAGCCACGGATGTCATGCCCAGAGGGGCAGCTTCCCTGGCACGGCGGGGTCCGGTGGATGTAGGTCGGACATTTGTAGGAGTCGCCATTGACGACGATCTGCTCGGCGTACCTGCGCTGCTTGTTGTCGCCATCCTTAAACCGACGGAACGTCAATGCCACGTCGCTCATTCATAGCCCTCCCCTGGTTTCAACTGACCGCGCCGTTCGCTCTCTCGCGTTGGTACTTCTCATGTCCGTACGCGCCGAACTCCGTCCACTCCCGCACCCTGCGGCGTACCCTAAAACTTGTTGGTTCCCAACTGGATCGCTTTGCTTACCAGACCGTGAACCGAGACAACCATGTCCATCTCCATGCCGTAATACGGCAACACCTTGCTGAACTGGCTCTTGCAGATGGCGCACATCGCCGCCATATGCGTGACGCCCTGCTGCTCGATCACCTGCTTCAAGGCTTCCATGCGCGGCTTGGCCCCCTTGACCCGAAGCTCCATCAGGTCGTCGGTCAGAAGCCCGCCGCCACCACCGCAACAGAAGGTCTTGTCGCCGATGGTATCGGGATGCATGTCCACGAACTTGGGCACGCAAGCCTTGATCACCTCGCGCGGCAGCAGAAATTGCCCGCCCGGCATCGTGCCCATGCGCGACCCCCGGGCAACATTGCAGCTGTCATGAACCGTCAGCACCATGTCCTGATTGGCACTCGGATCCAGCTTGATGCCCCCGCGCTTGATCAGGTCATAGGTAAACTCGATGATGTGCTGCGGCACTGGGTAGGCCGGATCGAGAAAATCCCACGGCCCGGCCAGCGTGTTGAGGAAGCTGTAGGCGACACGCCAGGCGTGCCCGCACTCCCCGAACACGATCCGCTTCACGCCCAACTCCTGAGCCGCCCTGCGAATCCGGTTCGAAATCTTGTACATCTGCTCGTAGGTGCCAATGAACATGCCGAAGTTGCCGGCCTCGGAGGCCATGGAACTCAGCGTCCAGCTCACCCCGGCCTGATGGAAGACCTTGGCATAGCCGATCAGCCCATCCACGTGCGGTTCGGCAAAGAAGTCGGCCGACGGGGTGACCAGCAGGATGTCCGCCCCTTTCACGTCCAGGGGGAAAAGAACTTCGTGGCCGGTGCCGTCGAGAACGTCCTCGGCCAGCCCCTCCAGAGTATCCAGCAGAGCCGGCGGCGGCAGACCCAGATTGTTGCCGATCTTGTGGACCTTGCCGATGATCTCGTTGCAGTACTTCATGCCCACGCCGACGTGGTCCATGATGTCGCGGGCCGCCATGGAAACTTCCGCGGTATCGATGCCATAAGGGCAGAACACGGAACAGCGACGGCACTGCGAACATTGGTGGAAATAGCTGAACCACTCGTCCAGGACTTCCTTGGTCAGCTCGCGCGCGCCGACCATGGAACCGAACGCGCGGCCCGTGGACGTAAAATAACGACGGTAGACGCTGCGGAACAGGTCCTGCCGCGCCACCGGCATGTTCTTGGGATCACCGGTTCCCAGGAAGTAATGACACTTGTCGGCACAGGAACCGCACTTGACGCAGGAATCCATGTACACGGCCAGGGACCGATAACGCTTGAGAAGATCCCCCATCCGGTCGATGGCCTTCCCTTGCCAGTCCTCCACCAGTTCGCCGGGAAAGCCCAGGGGAATCTGGTGCTCGGGCCGCGCCAGGAACGGCTTCAGATGGGACATGACCCCGGGGGCGAGATCCGGCACTTCCTCGGCCGGCTCGTCGTGAAGGACCGGAACTTGGTAATCAGCCATCGTATTGCCTCATCACCCCTTGGGATCGCCTACTTCGAACGCTGATCGTCGAGCGGCAAGGCCCAGGCCGCGATATGCCGCCTCTCCCGCGCGTCATCATGCTGATTGCGTGTGGGACTGAAGAAGACGCCGACCACATGCAAGAGCTTCGAGAAGGGAAACACCATCATCAGGAACGCGACTAGAAACAGATGCACCAGCAACGGCCCATCGGTAGGCAGCGCCTGCCAGTTGAACGTCATCAGCCCAATGAAAAACGACTTCACCGCGACGATATCCGTGTGCCCCACGAAGGTCATCGAGGCACCGCTCACGCCAACCCCCAGCAGAAGGAGAAGCATCGCCAGGTCGGAGGGTCCCGTTATGTACCGGATGCGCGGCAGCACCAATCGACGTCCCAGCAGCGCCAGCAGGCCCGCCAGCAGGGCGAACGCCGCGTACTTGCCGAACGGCTGGATAAGGGTCACCAGCGCCCACACCGGTTCCAGTCCGGGCAGCAGGAAGTACCGCAGGTGGCGCAGGAGCACCAGCAGAAGGCCGAAGTGAAAGAGCACGGCGAACAGCCACAGCCATTTGTCGGAGCGGAACAGGCTCTCGAATACCGTTACCTCCCGCGCGACCCGGAACACCGCGCCGGCCCTGGTCAGGGGTGCCGGCATGGTCGGTATGGGAAGCGGGGCCGGCGTGCGCGCATAGCGCGCAACCTTGAGTGCGAGACCGGCGACCAGGGTAACCGTTGCCACGTAAAACAGAATCGCGTATGCACCCGTCACGAACGACATGACGCCACTTTCGATTTCACGGTGAAAGCACGGACCCACCGGACAGGGCCAAGCCCCGTCCGGTAGACCAAGACATCAGATACAGCCGGTCGGCTTGGGGAGACCAGCGATCTTGCACGCCTGCTTGCCCGGACCATACGGGAACAGCTCGTACAGATACTTGTTGTTGCCCTTCTCCGGACCGAACTTCTTCGCCACGGCCTTGGTCAGCACGCGCACCGCCGGAGCAATCTGATACTCGTTGTAGTACTCGCGCAGGAAGTTGACGACTTCCCAGTGCTCGGGCGTCATGTTGACGCTCTCCTTCTCGGCGAGAAGCTTGGCCAGATCCTCGTTCCACTGGTTGACGTCAAGGATATAGCCCTCTTCGTCGTGCTCGTAACTTTTTCCGTTGATTTCATAGGCAGGCATAGATGTCTCCCCTCACCTTAACTTACTCATTCTACAGCCAGGCGTTGACAGTACCGTTATCCACGGTCAGATCGACGAACCCATCGTAATCGACGACCGTGATCCCATCCAGCACCTGGGCATCATCGAACCCGCGCGCCTTGAGATCCGGTCCCAGCACGAACACCTTGAAGTCCTTTGCCGCCTGGGACATCTTCGATGCCACGCTCGTGCCCTTGGTCGCCGCGTAGACGGCGTCCTCGAACAGGAGGATTGCACTTCCCTTCTTGGCATGCCCAAGGCAGGTATCCAGGGCATTACGCTCAAAAGGCGACTTGTTGACTGTGTGCAGCATGAACCCCGTCCCCCCTCAACCGCTCAATACCACGTCCATGGACTCGATCAGGGCGCTCATCGCCGCCCGATCCAGCACCTCGACGGGAACCATCAGGTCGTCGGCGGTCAGGCCCCGTGCCTCCAGGGACTCCTTCTCGACGAAAAGCTTCTCGATGTCGTATCCCTCCAGGGCCCGATAGGTGGGCGAGAAATTCTTCATCTCGACCCCCTTGGTGTCCTGGCCCTTTTTGATCTGGTAAACACCGTCGTCGATGAAGGCCAGATGCACGTCCTGCTCGAACGCCGCCGAAATCAGCACCATCTCCAACACTTCCAGAGCATACACGGTGCCGTAAGGGGCCTTGCGGTTGACGTACATGAACTTCTTGACGATGCCCGATTCGGAATCTTCCGCGCTCATCACGTCCCCCTCAATCGCCGAAAACCACGAGCCGGTCACTTCGGATGCCCGCCTCGATCAACTGCCCCAGACCGGAGATCCGAAACCCCTCCGCAAGCACCTCGTCCTTGATGCCGCGCCGCAACGCCGCCGCGACACAGACCACGAGATCCAGACCGTGCTCCTTGCCCAGTTCCGACCACCGCTTGACGATGTTGCGGTCATCGGACGGCGGCTCGGAAAGCCTATTCGCGTTGTTCACACCGTCATAATAGAAGAACACGCGATAGATCTTATGCCCCTTGCCCAGGGCCGCCTTGACGAACTTGTACGCCGAGTCGGACGCCTGGTGGTTGTATGGCCCCTCATTGACCAGAATGCCAAATTGCATGGTTTCCCCCTACGACACCGATCCGCTTAGAAACGCAACTGCGCCGAGGCGTTCAGGCTGGTACGGCCACCCTTCCAGGTCTCCAGGTGGTACTTGGTGAACGGCAGACCGGTCAGTTCGAAGAAACGCGGCCAACCCACGCGGGCGATCCACTCCCCCACCCGCTCCCACGGGCGACCGTCTTCCTTGTAGGCCTTCAGGATCCGCTTCACCACGTCGGCCACTTCCGGCCAGCGGGGGGCGTTGTTGGGCAGGCCCGCCACCACCAGCTTGTGGAACGCCGGCTTGGACCGGGTCGAGGAGTGCTTGCCACCCACCCAGATAGCCAGCTTGGAGTTCTCCGGGTCGTTGATCTGCATTGGCGGGCACGGAGGATAGCAGGCACCACAGCACATGCACTTCTTCTCGTCCACTTCCAGACTGGGCTTGCCGTTGACCAGCGCGGGACGAATCGCCGCCACCGGGCAGCGGGCGACCACGGCCGGACGCTCGCAGATGTTGGCCACCAGATCGTGATTGATCTTCGGCGGCTTGGTATGCTGCACGTTGATCGCGATATCACCCTGTCCGCCGCAGTTGATCTGGCAGCAGGAGGTCGTGATCTTCACGCGGTTGGGCATCTCTTCGTGCTTGAAGTCGTGGTACAGCTCGTCCATCAGAGCCTTGACCACGCCCGAGGCATCGGTGCCGGGGATGTCGCAGTGCAGCCAGCCCTGGGTATGGGAGATCGTGCTCACCGAATTGCCGGTGCCGCCCACCGGGAAGCCCTCGGCCTCCAGCCTGGCGATCAGCGGACTGACCTTCGCCTCACTGCTGACCATGTACTCGATATTGGCGCGGGCGGTGAAACGGACGTGACCATCCGCGCACTCGTCGGCGATATCGCAAAGCTTGCGAACGGTGTAGACATCCAACTGACGGGCCGTACCGGCCTTCACCGTCCAGACCTCGTCCCCGCTCTCGGCAACGTGATGCAGCACGCCCACGCGCGGACGGTCATGCCAAGCCCAATGCCCGTAATTTTTCTTCAACGTCGGGTGCATATACTGAAACGGATCCGGCACACCGCTTTCCGTCGGACGACGCAACTCCGCCATCATGGCCTCCAGAAAATCTAACAGTTAACCCCGGCCATGGCGGGCCCTATGGCCCACCATCGCGATCGCACTTCTTGTCGGCACTTTTCTCGCTACTCGGCGGCGGCCTTGGCGCTCCGAGTGCGCTCCTCCCACTTCGCCACTTCGTCGTCCCAGTCATCCATGCGGACATAGGAGCTGGTCCGGGGATGGTTGATCATGTTTGGATCCAGATCCAGGCCGATCCCATCCAGGAAATTGGCAAGGCCGATGCGATCGATCATCTCGCCGGTACGCTCGTGCTCCAGCGCGTTCTCCGCGAAGAAATCGATGATCCGGCGTCCGAGATCGATGAGGTTTTCCCGATCTTCCTCGGTGGACAGCTTAATGAACGGAACGACGACCGTCCCCATCAAGTCACCGATTTTCAAGGTACGCTTGCCGCCAACCAGGACAGTGGCTCCGCGATCCTTGCCGGGGCTGAGAGCCTTGGTCATGACGTTG
This sequence comes from Alphaproteobacteria bacterium, assembly GCA_046269335.1. GTDB lineage: Bacteria > Pseudomonadota > Alphaproteobacteria > Rhodospirillales > Rhodospirillaceae > JADFXL01. Next base: position 25,088 of record JBKACM010000005.1, read on the forward strand.
ATGCAATGCATGCAACGCACGCAGCTCTTGTTGTCGACCTCAAGCACGTCGCCATCGGTCAGCGACAGTGCCTTGGTCGGGCACAGCATCAGAACCTGATCGATCATCCACTTGCGGCCGTTCTTGGCGATATAGTTCTTCACCTCGGCCTGATTGACCTGCATGTCGTCACGCCAGGTGCCGATGATGGCGCAGTCGGAACGGTGAACGGCGTTGACGCAGTCGTTCGCGCAGCCGGAGAACTTGAACTTGAACTTGTAGGGCAGAGACGGACGGTGCAGGTCGTCAAGCACCGAGTTCTGCACCTCGCGCATGGCGCGGGCCTCGTCATAACAGGAATTCTCGCACCGGGCGGAGCCGACGCAGCAGATGGAGGTACGGACGGCCGGTCCGGCCCCTCCGAGGTCGAAACCAGCCTCGTTGAGCTCGTCGAAAGCGTCCTGGGTCTTCTCGGTGGTGGCCCCCTGGAACATGATGTCGCCGGACTGGCCGTGCAGAGCGACCAGACCAGAACCATGCCGCTCCCAGATGTCGCACAGCTTGCGCAGGACGGCGGTATCGTAGTGCATGCCGGCCGGCGGCTGAATGCGCAGAGTGTGGAATTCCTTGGACGCGGGGAACTGGTCGCCGACCTCGGAAAAGCGCGGGATGATGCCGCCGCCGTAGCCGAACACACCGGCAACGCCACCCTTCCAGTAGCCCTTGCGGGTCTTGTAGGACAGCTCAAGCTGACCCAGCAGATCCTTCATCATGGGAGCGTAATGCTTGTCCTCGGACTGAGCCAACCGCTTCAGGCCGGTAACGAAACTCGGCCACGGGCCGCTCTCCAACTGATCAAGATTTGGCGTGTTCGGCATCGGTTTCGCCATAACTACATTCTCCCTGTCGTTGACGCACCACTCAATTCGTACAATTCATACAACTTCAAAACCCGGCCAGACCGCGCCCGGGCCCACCGCCGGACTCGGCCACCCCTGGGTGATACCGGCCACCCTTCCGGGGCGACACCGGACGCCGCCACCGACGCGCCAAACGCCCCGCCAGCAACGCACCACCCACTTTCACCGGAGTCAGAGAAACGGCACCCAGCCGGGGCTGCCTTCCGCCCCACCAGCCAAGACCGTAATCGAAACGCACCCGCAAGCCCACGGTGACGCACCTTCACGACCACGCCCACCGAACCGCTCAAAAGAGCGCATCGACCTTCGTTTCCCTGCCCCGCCTCTTTGTTCTTTGTCGCCCGGGACCCCTTGATCCACCAGACCGCAGAGGCACCACCAGCCCCCTGCGGCACCCCGGAATCCCGCAGCCGCTTCTTTACATTACCGGATCTTAATGTAGTCCCAGAAACAGAATCCAGCGGTTTTTTCCGCCTTGGATCGAATCAAGCCCAGAAAGATGGACACCGCATGCGATACAAACATACCCGCTCCCACGCGGCGAGGTTTCCACACCGATTAGGTGGTATTTTTCTTGCTGTGGTGCAGCAAGACTTGATCTTTACTGATAATGATAACAGCTCTCAACAAAAGGGTCTGCCATGCCAAAGGCTTCCTCAAAAATTTCTGGCAACTGGGTAGGAAATCCGTTCCTCCTTCTGGACGACGATACCGCCTACCTCCGTTGGAGAGACCGCAAACTGAGCGAACATCCAAGGAACACAGGGGATCTCGTGGTGGAAATCCGCGACCTCTCGTCACTCACCGAAACCGAACATGCCGAGATTTTGCGGCGCTGCCGTCAAGCCAACATGGCGGTCTATGCCGGGCCAACCCTCTCCGAATTTTCCAAGGAGGACATGCTGGCACTGGGAAGCCGATTCGGCCTGCTCAGACTCGACAAGAATATGCTGGCGGATGACGACGGCATCACCCCCCTGGCGGTCAGCGAGGGAGAATCGGGTCGCAACGGCGTGCGTCGAAAATACATCCCCTACACGGACCACCCCATCTCCTGGCATACGGACGGCTACTACAATCCTCCGGAACGAACCGTCCGGGGGCTGATGCTCCATTGTGTCCGCCCAGCCCAGGATGGCGGCAGCAACGATCTCATCGACCCTGAGATTGTCTACATCCGGCTCCGGGACGAGTCGGCGGATCACATCCAGGCCCTGATGCGCCCGGACGCCATGACCATCCCCGCCAACGACGAGGAGGGGTTCGGCTCCCGTCCGGACGGAAGCGGCCCCGTGTTTTCGGTAAACGCGGCCGACGGCACCCTCCACATGCGATACACCCACCGGGTCCGTAACATTCGGTGGAGTCCGGCCCCCGCCGTTACCGCCGCCGTGGCGGCCCTGCACCGGGTCCTGGCCAGTGCCGACCCTTTCCTCTTCCAGCATCGGCTGGCTCCAGGACAGGGGCTGATATGCAACAACGTCCTGCACACTCGAACCGGCTTCACCGACGACACCAGCCGGCCTCGTCTGTTATACCGGGCCCGTTACTTCGATCGCGTTGCCGGAACGGAGAATTGGAGGATCCATGAGCGCTGAGCAGGATGGCGTTGCCGACCTCGACCACTTCCTGGCCCCCTGGGGCAAGGAAATCACCCTACAGACAGTGGATTACGAAAGCGGCCTGAAGATGGTCCGCATCACCATCCGCGAGAAACGGCGTTTCACCACCCTGGACCTGGATCTTGAAACGACCACCCATCTTGTCCAGCGGCTGAGCGAGTGGGCCGAAGTGGCCAAACGGGAGATGCCGTTCAACTCGCCGCCGACGGAGGAGTAGGGGAAGAGAGATGGGGAAAAAGATTGCGAGGGGCCGTGGCCCCGCGCGCGCCCCAGAAATATTAAAGCC
>JBKACM010000060.1:0-12092 GCA_046269335.1 Alphaproteobacteria bacterium
GTCCTCGTCCCGTTGACGATCCAGGGGGCGGCCGGGGCGGATGCCGGCGTGAACGAAGTAGTAGTCTCCCAGGTGCAGATGCGTGGACATACCCTTGAGAAACGCCAGGTGATTGGTGGGAAAGGCCTCCACCAGGGCTTCACGCAGACGGGCGATACGCTCCGCCGTCGGCGCACCAACGATGGGAGAAAGACCATAACTGAGCAGTGTGTTGACGCCACCGAACTCCAACCACGAGCTCATGGCCCCCGGATCGGCCAGCGCCATCAGAAAGGCTTCCTCGTGATTGCCGCGCAGAGGAGTCAGACGGACGTTCCGCGGAAGGTCGGCCTGGCGCATCAGAAGATCCAGGACCCGCCGGGAGTCGGGTCCCCGGTCCAGGTAGTCGCCAAGGCCTATGACCTCGCAACGGACCCCGGCCGCCTCGCGCAGGATCGTCCCCAGCAGGATTTCCAGAAGATCGGCCCGGCCGTGGACATCGCCGAAGGCGTAGACGCGAACGCCCTCGGGGACACGGGGGGGTGGCCTTGGGGTATGGAATCGGGCGAAGGGGCGCAAGAGAACGTGCATGGATGGGTTCAAGCTGGGAAGCGTGGGTTCATGGGTTCCGAAAGTCTGGAACGATCCCGATTGGACCGCCGCCGTACTTCCCGTAGTATTGGATAAAACCCGCGCAAATCAGGAGAGGAAAAGATCGTTTGAACGAGATTTTGTCCATGCGAACCCAGGCCACGGTCCCAGGTCGTGGCGACGACGGTCTTGGCATCGACTTGCGCCAGCAGATTGGCGTGCTCTGGCGGAGACGACGGTTGATTCTGGGCGTGGTACTGGGCGTGATCCTGGCGACATGGCTGGGCCTGATGCGGTTCACCCCCATCTACGCGGGCAGCGCCAGCGTGATGATCGAGAATCGTAAAACCCGTTTCCTTGACCTGAAGGAGGTCATCACCACCTCGCAGCCTCAATTGACCACCGTCCTGTCCGAGGTCGAAGTGATCCGCTCCCGCAACGTGGCCGAACGAGTGGCGGATAATCTGGACCTGTACAAGGACCCGGAGTTCAACCCCTCCCTCCGGGCCAGGGAAGGCGGTCTTTTGACCCTCTTGCGGGAGTTCATCGCCCAGTTGTCGAAACCTTCCGTGCCTGAACCTTCCCCAGGGGAGAAGGAGCGGGCGATGCGCGCCGCCGTCGTTACAGGCCTTCTGGCGCGAGTGAGCGCCAACCCGGTACCGCAATCCATGGTGATCAACATCCAGGTCCGTTCCGAGGACCCCGCCAAGGCCAGCCTGCTGACCAATACCCTGGCGGAACAGTACGTCCTGGACCAGCTCAACGCGAAGTTCGAGGCCACCCGAAACGCCTCCGTCTGGCTGAGCCGGCGGCTTGAGACCCTGCGGACCTCCGTGGCGCAGGCGGAACGGGCCGTTGCCGCCTTTCGGGCCAGCTCCGGCCTCATCGACAGCAAGGGCGTCCTGCCCACCCACCAGCAACTGGCCGAACTCAACACCCAGCTCATCCAGATCCAAGGCCGTCGGAGCGAATTGCAGGCAAAGGTGGCGCATCTTGAGACACTCATCCAATCCAATCGCGGCGCGGAGGCCGCGGACGAGGTGGTGGAATCGCCCCTGATTCAAAGGCTGCGCGAGCAGGAAACCACCCTGATGCGTGAAGTCTCCGACATGTCGACCCGCTATGGCGAGATGCACCCCAAGATGATCAAGGGCAACGCCGAACTGGCCGAGCTGCGATCGAAGATCAACACCGAGATCGCCAAACTCAGCCAGGCCCTGCGCAACGAGCACAACGTGGCCCGCGCCAGGGAGAGCGCCATTCAGGAACGCATCCGCAAGCTGGATGCCACCGTGGTCGAACAGAACCGTTCCGAGGTGCGCCTGCACGAGCTTGAGCGGGAAGCGCAGTCGAGCCGAACGCTGTACGAAAACTTTCTCAACCGCTTCAAGGAAACCTCCGAACAGGAACAGATACAACAGCCCGATGCCCGCATCATCTCCAGATCGGAACGACCGGTATCACCGGCATTTCCCCGCAAGGGTCTGATTCTGGGCGTGATGTCTATCGGCGGTCTGTTGCTGGGCACCATCCTGGCCCTGGTGCTGGAGCGGCTGGACAACACCTTCCGCTCCCGGGAGGAACTGGAGAACGCCACCGGCCTGCCCGCCATTGGCATGATTCCCTTCGTCGACAAGAAGCCGGTAGCCCAATACCTTCTGGATCGACCGACCTCGGCTTTCGCTGAAGCCTTGCGGGGGCTGTGGATCAGCCTGTGCCACAACGATCCGGCGGCAACGCCCAAGGTGGTGGCCATCACCTCCTCCTTCCCGGACGAGGGCAAGAGCATGACGGCTCTGTCCCTGGCACGGACCGTTGCCATACTTGGGCATCGGGTGGTACTGGTGGATTGTGATCTTCGTCGCTCGGCAGTAGCCAGATTGCTGGAAATCACCCCCACCCACTTCGTCGATGAGATCCTGGAGGGCAAGATCGACATCGCCACGGCGATGATCCGGGATACCGCCAGCACGCTTCACGTTCTGCCGGCACGCAACGTGGAACGCCCCCCCCTGGATATGCTGGGCTCCACGGTCATGAAGGATTTCCTATCGACGCTGCAACGGGACTTCGATCTGGTATTGCTGGACTGCCCACCGGTAATGCCGGTTTCCGAGGCCCAGATTCTCGGGCGTCTGGCCGACAAGACGGTGTTCTGTGTCCTGTGGGACAGGACCCCGCGCGAGGCCGTCTCCAATTCCCTGCGACAGTTGCGCGACGTCCAGGTGGACATGGCGGGAACGATCCTCACCAAGGTTCACCTGAAGAAGCACGCCCGCTACGGCTACGGTGACATCGGTCATTACTATGGGCGGTACAAGGGATATTACGCTGACTGACCAGAGCTTCTTCCACAGGCGTTTCGATGCGATGTTCCTGATCGTGCTGGGGGGTCTTCTGCTGGCCGGCGCGATGCCGGTTGCGGTGCGCGAGATGGCGTTGCTGCCACACCATGCCACACAGGAGGGTCTCGGCATCGGAGCCCCCCTGCCCACGGAAGCCGTTTCCAACCTGGCGCGGACCCTTTCCCGGGTGGCCTGGCTAGGCGATTCGGAACGGTTCGAGCGGCTTTCGGCTCTGGTGGCGCGGCGACGTTTCGATAGGGAGGGAGAGATTGCCGCCCTTCGGCGACTTGCCCGTCTGGCCCCCGGCGATTCCACGAACTGGATGAACCTGGCCCTGGAACTGCCGCCGGGGGTGGAAGCCGCGCGGGCGCTGCGACTGTCGGCGCTGACCAATGCCTTCGAGTTCGAGGCCACCCCCCGCCGGGTGGACCTGGGATTGCGGCTTTGGCCATACCTGGATGCGGAGGACAAGCGTGCCTTCGGCCGGCTGGTGCTGGCGTTATGGCAGTGGGAAACCGGGCGGCTGGCCATGGTGGCGGCAAGGCGTCAGGGCTATGACCAGATTGCCCCCTACCTGGCCCACTCCCCCGAAGACTGGGAGCATTTCACGCGGGGCTACGCCATCCACCGGCTGAATCCGGAGGAACCCTATCTGCATGGACCGCCGTGAGTTTGTGGCTTTGGTATCACCGCCGCAGCCGTCGGAGGACCCACCCCAGCGGTCGAAGAAAGGGATATAGCCACCTCCAGGAGGGGGAAAGCCTGAAGATGGACCAGTCCACCGGATCGGCGAGGTCCATCTTGAACTGGGACCAGGCTCCCCGCCAGTTCCGCCGGAGGGTGTAGCGGCACCAGCGTAGACGAAGCTCCCGAAGGTCATGCCAGGCCGCTCCCGCCGGAGATGGAGCCCAGGCCCAGACATCGCCGGCCAGAAACCAGCGGTAATACCGGCGAGCACAATATTTGACACATCGTCCCCCTTGTGCGCCGGTATCAAGCGGCCATTGCGGCCGCGGCCAAGCCCACGGACGTGGGCACCCGGCCAGGGACCATACGATGAGCCGATTTATCGGCTCATCGGTATAACAGCGCGGGACCCCTTCTCCGTCTCCCATCAGGAACCCGGACAGGGCGATTGCCTCGGCAACCGCCGGATAAAGCTCCATCGTCCGGGCCAGGGAGAGGACACGTTGCCTGAAATCCGGATCGGCGAACACCTCCTCCACATCCACGATCCACCGCAACCGTGACCAACCGTGCAGAGCCCCGTGAACCACGAGGTACAGTGCGTTATGCTCGGCCGAGGGAGTCCAGACCGGCCGGCCCCATTCCTCCACCCGGCGACGATCCCGCCACAGGGACTCGAAATCAATCGGCGGGGCGGCCGGGTCCTGGGTCAGACGCCGTTTCAACTCCAGCAACACCCCGTCGGGATGCCGAAAGACAAGTTCCCGGATCAGCGTGTTCGTATCGCCGACGGCATGGACATCGCCGCCGCGAACATCGGCCGGCCGATAGCCCAACGCCGCAATCCGTTCCCGGGCCTCCGAAAAACGGGCCGGGTCCACCAGAAGATCGATATCCCCGAGCCCCCGGAGGGAAGGATCACCGTAAATCTGCTGCGACAATGGCACGCCCTTGAGGACCATGGCCCGAATACCGCCGTCAGCCAGGACCTGGGTCAGGCGCATCCCCTCCGCCACCTGCGCCAGACAGCGCCGTGCCTGTTGCCGGTGGCTGGCGGTCAGCAATTCCCGAACCTCCGCCGGGAAGGCATCTCCCCCCGGTGTCTCGAAGGGCCTGGCGAGCAAGGGGACCACGTGGTGGATTTCCGCCCCACGGATCACCCGCTTCCAGTCGCCAATTTCGGTGGCCACAAGCCGCAAGGCGGTCTCGACCTCCGGGGTCCGCCGTCGCGATCCCAGGCAAAGAAGCCTGAATTCCGGAGTCGGGGACCTGGGGCGGATCATTTCAGTCTCTTACTCCACCACCCGGCCAAGACGGCCAGACCAGGACTGGGCGACACCGATCCCCATCAGGGCCGCCAGGAAATAGGCCACGGCCGGTATCTGAACGCTGAAATCCACCAGGGCATGCGTGCCGACCAGAACTCCGGCGGCGGCTCCCAGAGCCGGGAAGTGACGGTCGTTGCGACGTCCCACCACCCCGACCAGGCAGCGGACCACGGCCCACCCCACCGCCAGAAACAGGCTGAACGCGGCGGGAATGCCCAACTCGATCATCAGTTCAAGCCAGGAATTGTGTGCCTGGAGCCAGACCTGGGTAATCTGAACCGGCCGGATAGCCTGAAAGGCGTCGGCGAAGGCTCCCAGCCCGTGCCCCAGCCAGGGACGCTGGGCCAACAATTCCCAGGAAAGTCTCCACACCCGCATTCTCTGATCCACGTCGGCGAACAGGCCGGGCATCCGGCCTTCCAGTTCGCCCACCGCCACCAGGACCACCGCCATCACCAGAAAAATCTGATAGCTCAGGTGTCGCCAATGCCGCCACTGCGCCAGGGCCAGCAGAACCAGGACACCAAGCACCGAAACCGCCATGCCGGCCCGGGAATGGGTAAAAGTCAGGGCAGCGACCAGCGCGACGACACTGAACACCAGGCCCAGCAACATCGGCTCGCTGCCGCTCAACAGATTACGCGCAAATGCCCTCCCCCCCCTCCCGCCGCCAGCGCCCCAAGATCGCCGCCACGGCACACAGAAGTCCCAGTCCGGCCAGGGTGGCGTAATGGTTGCGGTTGACCAGCGTGGCGGTGAGGTCGCCCCGGTAAGCCCACTTCTCCAGCCAGAAAATGGTCTCCGCGCCGCTCAGGTAGACAATCAGACCATAGAAGGCGATGGCTCCCGATACCAGGGCCAGGGTCTCGACCATGCGCCGGGCGCGATGGGGAGCACGACCCATCTGAACGGCCAGCCAGAAGGCGACCCCGCCGGCCACCAGTTGCAAAAGGCTTTCGTATCCGGTGGAGGGGGCCATGGATACCCTGCCGGGAAGCGGCCCCAAGGCCGCCTCGGCCTGACTCCAGTCGGGATGCACCCAGCCGACAGGGGCAAGGGGCACCCTCTGGAAAGCCCCCCAGGCCAGGGCCATGCCATAGAGAATCGTCGGAACCATCAACCGCCGCCAGGAAACGCCGGCGGTCCCGGGTCGGCGCAGCACCGCCCCCCCCCAGAACACGGCACAAAGCCCAAGCAGGACCTCCGCCAGAGAGGCGCTCCAGGGACGAAACGATCCCAACGGCAACGGGGTCAGGGCGATGATGGTCACATAGAGGAAAAAAACGGGATCGAAGAGTATCCATCTCCCCTCACCCCTCCGGCGGGAATCCTCCCCTGCCGACGAAATCCGTTGGAAAGCGGAGTGATCCTGAGGCATTCGTGATCGTTCCGGAATCATGTATCGCCCTGACGGCAAGAACCCCATGGTCCTATACGCTTGCGGCGGAACGGGCAAGTCAGCCCTTCGTACCTTCCAATCGGGTTCACCCGATCGGCCTGGAGAACCGTTTGGCGGTGGGTTGACGGTTTTTCGCGGAGTTGATAGGTTCCCGCCCCGAGCGCTGCTCCGGTGGATGGCCGGAGGACAGCGCGGGGTATGGTGCCAGAGACATGACAGGAAGGGGGGGTGTGACCCATGAGAAAGCTTACGGCGGTGGCGGCTGCGGCGCTTTTCCTTGGCGCGTCGGCAATGCCGATGACGTCCGCTCATGCGTGGTGGGGCGGCGGGCCCTGGAACGGCAACAGCGTGGGCGACGGCAGTGGCAGCGGTGATTTCAGCATGAACTTCGGGGCACGCGGCAACAGCGGCTACCGTGGCTATGGAAGCGGCTACAACGGCTACGGCTACCCGGGCGGCTGGGGTGGCCCAGGAGGCTGGGGCGGCGGCCCCGGTTACGGCGGCTACCCGGGCTACTGGGGTGGCCCCGGCTACGGTTACGGCGGCTATCCGGGCGGTTACTGGGGTGGTCCCGGCTACGGCTATCCGGGCGGTTACTGGGGCACCCCGGGACAGGCTCCGGCAGGCGCGCCGAAACAAGACGGCAAATAATACCGCCCGGCCAATGAACTGACCTGTTGGTCAGTTCATGCCAAGACGGTGACGCTCAGACGCCGCGCGGGCTCGTACCGGCCGGCCCATGAGTCAAATCAAGGGACGGCCGGTATAATATCGGCCCCATCCCACTCAAAGGCCACCCCCCCCGGGTGGCCTTTTCTTTTCCCTGCCTACGAATCGGCGTGGGAAGATTCCGTCCGGTCCGAGGGCGGGGAATTCCCGCTCCCATCCTCCGTCTCGCGGCAACCATGACGCAGTCGGCGCAGACTGAGCACCGCCGCCACCACCACCACCGGCATGGCCACGGCCTGGGCGGTTTCCATCTCCACCGGCAACAATCCCAGGGATTCCAGGCCCTGGATCGCATACCCCAGAAGAGCGAGCGCGTAGTAGCTGATGGCCACGACCGACAGGCCTTCCACCGCCTCCTGAAGTCTGAGTTGAAGTGCCGCCCTTCGGTTCATGGAACGCAAGAGGTCGCGATTGTTTTCCTCCAGCATGATGTTGACCCGGGTCCGCAGCAGATCGCCAGCACGCGCCACCCGTCGCGACAGCTCCACTTGCCGTCTGGCGACGGCCTCACAGGTCTGCATCGCCGGGGAGAGGCGTCGCTCCATGAACTCGGCGATGGTCTGGACACCGGGCAGACGAACTTCCCGCAGGGCCTCGATCCGACGGCGGACAATGGCATGGTAGGCGGCAGCGGCGTCGAAGCGATAACCCCCGGTGTTGGTCAGACGTTCGGTTTCCGCGGCCAGAAGAGACAGGTTGCCGAGTCGCCGGCGGTCCTCGTCGCTCCGGTCCCGTTCCCCAGACAGGTCGCGACGACCAACCTCTGCCAGTTCGGCGACGATACCGGCAACCCGCTGCTCGATGACATCCAGGGACCGCGACGTCTCCCTTGCCAGGGGAAGAGCCAACAGCGCCATCATGCGGTAGGTCTCGATTTCCAGCAGTCGCTGCACCAGTCGGCCAGTCTGACCCGTGGTCAGGCCCAGGTTGTGTATCAGAACTCGGCTGAACCCGTCGTCACGGATCTGGAAATCGGTCCAGACCTGGGCGGCACCACCGCTGACACCGCTGCCCACCACCAAACCATCGGAAAAATGGGTTTCGCAGCCACCGTGCGGAGAGCGGGATTCGGCACCGAGCCAGCGCCGCTCCACCGCGACATGCACGGCAGCCATCACCTTCCCCGGAACCGAGTCGAGCCATGCCGCCGGAACCAATCCCACGGCGGACTCGGTAAAGGGGTCGTCGAACGGGTCGAAGCGAAAAAACGTATAGGTGGAGAACTCCGTGTGCCGCTCCCAGCGCAACCGAAAACGTCCGAATTCGGCGGTAAAATGGTTGCCGTGCGGAGGCGGCGGCTCCACATCGAACCTGCGGCACAGAGCCTCCAGGCAGACGCGCTCGGCCTCCCGAACCTCGCCTTCGCCGTAAAGAGCCAGGTGGGACACCCGTACCGGCGTCTCCAGCCGCGGGTGCGGACGGGCATGAACCTCCGCCGCCAGTTCCCGTCTCTGTGGGTGATCGGTCAAGGCCGCGGCCAGCGCTCCGCCATGACCGAACCCACGGCGCTCTGTTGTTTCCACGGAGATTGCCTATATTGCCTACAGTGACATTGCTGCGTGAGGGAATGGACGCGGGCCACTATGGTACCGCACCCTCGTTTTGCCAAGCCCAAGTCTGTGACAGCCCAAGTCTGTGACATGACAGCCAAGTCCGTGGGAGAGCCTGATGACCGACATCGCCGCCACCGAAGATCTGTTTTTCGCTCGTGCCGGTCTCGACCGTGCCAGGACGGCCGCCATCGTGGCCGGTGCCCTGGACGGTGCCGATGACGGCGAGCTGTTTCTGGAATACCGCCAGTCGGAGAGCATCAACCTGGACGACGGCAACATCCGCAGCGCCACCTTCAATACGGCCCAGGGGTTCGGCCTGCGCGCGGTATCCGGAGAAGTCACCGGCTATGCCCACGCCACCGAGCTCAGTCACGAGGCCCTGGAGCGGGCCGCCGCCACCGTCCGGGCGGTGCGCTCCGGCCACGGCGGCACCCGGGCGGAGGGGCCGACCTCCGTCCGCCGCTCCCTTTATGCCGACTTCAATCCCCTGGCACTGACCCCATTCGATACCAAGGTCAAGATCCTGCATGAGATCGACGCCTATGCCCGCAGCCGCGATCCCCGCGTGGTCCAGGTCATGGCCTCCATCGCCGGCAACTGGCAGGCGGTTCACATCCTGCGGGCCGATGGCCAGGTTGCCGCCGATATTCGCCCCCTGGTCCGTATCGGCGTTTCCGTGGTGGTGGCTGAAGGCAGCCGTCGGGAGACCGGTGGTCACAGCGTCGGAGGCCGGGTGGCCTATGACACCTTTCTCAGCCCGGATTCCTGGGAACACGTGGTGGACGAGGCCTTGCGCGCCGCCCTGGTCAACCTGGGCTCCATCGCCGCTCCGGCCGGAGAAATGCCGGTAGTGCTGGGGCCCGGCTGGCCCGGCATCCTGCTGCACGAGGCCGTGGGGCACGGCCTGGAGGGGGACTTCAATCGCAAGAAGACCTCGGCATTCGCGAACCTCATGGGTCAGAAGGTGGCCGCCAAGGGCGTCACCGTAATCGACGACGGTACCCTGCCTGACCGCCGCGGTTCCCTTTCCGTTGACGACGAGGGCACTCCCACCGGCCGCACCGTGCTGATCGAGGATGGAACCCTGGTGGGATTCCTACACGACCGCCTCAACGCCCGCCTGATGGGCATGAAGCCCACCGGCAACGGCCGCAGGGAATCCTTCGGGCACCCCCCCATCCCCCGCATGACCAATACCATCATGCTGGGAGGGGACAAGGACCCGGAAGAGATCCTGCGCTCGGTGAAAAAAGGTCTGTACGCGGTCAACTTCGGGGGCGGACAGGTGGATATCACTTCGGGCAAGTTCGTGTTCTCGGCGGCCGAGGCCTATCTGATCGAAAACGGCCGCATCGGTCCCGCCGTCAAGGGTGCGACCCTGATCGGCAACGGCCCCGACGTGCTGACCAAGGTCACCATGATCGGCCACGATATGAAACTGGACCCCGGCATCGGCACCTGCGGCAAGGGTGGCCAGGGCGTGCCGGTGGGAGTGGGACAGCCCACGCTGCTGGTGGACGGAATCACCGTTGGGGGTACCAGCGCCTGATGTCGTGATACCCTGTCGGCATCAATTCTTCTGGACGCGGACGGTTCGGAACGATAAGGATTGGCCTCATGCCAATACAGTACGACATGCCCCTGTGGCGTCCGCCGTCTGAAGGTCGAAATCTGATCATCCAGGCGACGCTGGGGTGCAGCTACAATCATTGCTCGTTCTGTTCCAACTACTGGACCAAGCGCTTCACGGTGCGGCCCTTGCCGGAGGTCTTCCACGACATTGAGGCGGCGCAACGGGTATGGCCCGATGCCGACCGGGTGTTCCTGGCCGATGGTGACGCAATGATGCTGCCCACGGACCACCTGCACCAGATTTTGAGCAGACTCCACGAGTGTTTTCCCGCTCTGACACGGGTGTCGTCCTACGCCACCCCGGACAACATCAACCGCAAATCACCAGAGGAACTGGAAGGGTTGCGGGCGCGCAAGCTGTCGCTGATGTACCTGGGGATCGAGTCCGGTGACGGCGAGGTCCTGAAGCGCGTTGCCAAGGGGGCTTCCCCGGGTGGCATCGGCCGGGCCATCAACAAGGCCGTGGCCGCCGGCATGAAGGTTTCGGCCATGGTGATTCTGGGACTGGGGGGGCGCGCGCTCAGCCAGCGTCACATAGACGCCACCGTTGCCCTGGTAAACTCGGCCCCCCCCACCTACCTCTCCACCCTGCAACTGGATCTGAGCCGGGCGGAAGCTCCCGGGTTTCTGGCTCGATGGGGAGAGGCGTTCGAACCCCTGGACGATCACGCGATCCTGGGCGAGCAGACCCGCCTGATCGCCGGTCTCGCCCCGCCGAAGCCGGTCATTTTCCGCTCCAATCATGCGTCCAATGCCCTGCCCCTGGCAGGAACTCTGCCCAGGGATCGGGACAAGCTTCTGGGTGCCATCGAGATGGCGTGTTCCGCGGGAGTTGGCATGCGGTCCCGTTTCCTGCGGGGGATATGATCGGATACGTTCCTTTTGTTCCTTGTTTTTCTCCCGACCCCCGCTGGTCGGCAACCCGTCGGGTGGCGATTTTTTTCCCTCCGACATTTCGGAAGGACCCATTCCATGGCAACCATCGAACTCAGTCTGGAGAACTTTGAAAGCACGATCACCGACAACGAGATCGTGCTGATTGATTTCTGGGCTGATTGGTGTGGACCTTGCCGGATGTTCGGCCCGGTGTTCGAGAAGGCGTCGGAAGCGCACCCCGGCGTGGTGTTCGCCAAATGCAACACCGAGAAGGAGCGGGAACTTGCCGGACGGTTCGGGGTCCGTTCCATTCCCACCCTTGCCGTTTTCCGGGAACAGGTTCTACTGTTCAGCCAGGCTGGCGCTCTGCCCGCCGCGGCCCTTGAGGATATCATCGGCCAGGTCAAGGCGCTGGATATGGAGGAGGTTCATCGACAGATTGCCGCCGAGGCTGAAAACGGCAACTGAAACTTTTGTGTGCCGACCTGGTTGGCACGGTCGGCCGGCGTGTCGGAATAAGGATCGTGATCCGGAAACATCTCGTGGTCTTCTGGAGTTTGCCGCGAGTTTGCCCTTGCGCAAGGGAATGGATACTCCTATAAACCGGGTCCCTGCGGGTGCATAGCTCAGATGGTAGAGCAGCTGACTCTTAATCAGCGGGCCCAAGGTTCGAGTCCTTGTGCACCCACCAGATTCTCGGGGGCCGTCGGGTTTTGGCAGAAATGCCGGGATTTGACCGGACCCCAGCGGACCCGCCGGAACGAGCTTCGGCTCTTTCCGGCCTTCCGACACCCACCATCGTCCCAGACGCGAAATATATGGTGCCGATCCCGCAGACCCGTGTTACCCCGCGCCTGCAACGACGTTTCGACGCCACTTGACCAGACCACGTAGTGATACCAGTCCGAGATGAGCTTGACTCATCACGGTCTGGGAATGGCGCATTGAGCGCCCGCGCGATCGTTCGCGCGTA
>JBKACM010000061.1:0-11976 GCA_046269335.1 Alphaproteobacteria bacterium
GGCAGAAACTCCGTAGAAATAGACCCTATGATTTGGGAACTGGCGAAGAATAGGAAAGGATAACATGGGAAAACGCCTGCTTTACACACCGAATAGCAAGATCAAGGCCGCCTTGCGGATGTTATTTTTGAGAAGCAGGGAGCGTGGAATGGCAATAAAGCGTGATGGCTATGTTTGCCAGCGGTGCGGAGTGAAGCAATCAAAAGCGAAGGGAAAGGAGGTGGCGGTAGAGGTTCATCACAAAGAAGGCATAGCAAATTGGCAAGAAGTTTATGATGTTATACGGAAAAACCTGTTGTGCGATCCGGCAGACATGGAAACATTGTGCAAATCATGTCACGGAAATGAATCAGACACAGAATAATTTTATCTTTTGAGGTTACTTTATCATGTTTAAAAAGGGCCATAAACCGATTAAATCCGAAACAAGGGTTGACACCAAGCGGGAAAACAAAATCAGGGCTTCTAATGGCGATTTTATTGCTTTAAGATATGCACGGGCTGAAGCGATAAAGTTGATGTGTACTGAATGCCTCGGATGGGAGGTTCATCCAAAAGACTGTACGGCCCCGACTTGTCCGTTATTTCCGTTTAGGGGGGTTACCCGCAAGAGTTATAAGGGGGCATGGGATAATAAAAAGTATAAGTCATCAAAAAACAAGGAAAAAGGAGAATGAAATGAAAAAGAAACATGAGAAAAAGAATCATGTGTGGATTATCGAAATGCTCAGTCGCGGTAAATGGGAACCAACCGTCGGCATCGCCCTTAAACGCGACGGCGATTACATTTTTGACGGCATCAGAGAAGTCGTCGTGCGATGGAGCCCGGGGCCCCGAGGCTCTGAGCCATGCCCTGGACGATCTGGTCGGGGCTTCGGATCTGATCTTCATCGACAGTCCCAGCGTCAATCCCTTCCACCGCGCCGATCTGGATTATCTGCTGTCGCTGGTGGAAGCCTGGGACATAGAGCCGATTCTGGTCCTGCCGGCCGGAGGTGACCCCAATGAGGGGGCCGAGCTGGCCGAGGCCTTCCTACCCGCCGGAGCTACCCGCCTGTTTGTCACCCGGCTCGATATGACCCGTCGGCTGGGTGGTATCCTGGCCGCCGCCGCCGCCGCCGATCTCATGTTCTGCGACGTCAGCGTCAACCCCCACGTGGCCACGGGCCTCTACCCCATCAATCCCGGTGCCATGGCCCAACTGCTGATACCACCCGAAGAGACCGAAACCTACCTGGATCAGGAAACCCGAACCGAGGCGATGCCATGAATTTGCCGACAGCCCCAAATCCCGCCTCTCTCGCGCCCAGGCCTGCCGGACGCGCCAAGGGACGCAACATCATCGCCATCGCTTCAGGCAAGGGAGGCGTCGGCAAGACCTGGTTCGCCATCACCCTGACCCATGCCCTGGCCAAGCGGGGGCAGCACGCCTTGCTGTTCGATGGCGATCTGGGTCTTGCCAATGTCGATATCCAGCTCGGGTTGATGCCTCGCCATGATATTGGCAATGTCATCGCCGGCCGCCTGACCCTGAATCAGGCGACCATGCCTTTTGACGCCGGTGGTTTCGACGTTATCGCCGGCCGCTCCGGATCGGGCAGTCTCGCCAACATCCCCTTGAGCCGGTTGCAGGTTCTGGGTGACGACCTGGCTCTGCTGGCGGTAGCCTATGACCGGGTGGTGCTGGATCTGGGAGCCGGTGTCGAGAAATCGGTCCGCATGCTGGCCAAGGCCGCGGGCACCTGTCTGGTGGTGACCAGCGACGAACCCACCGCCTTGACCGATGCCTATGCCTTCATCAAGGTCAACGTCCTTGAAAAGGCCATCAGCGACATCCGGGTCGTGGTCAACGCCTGTAACACCGTGCGTGAGGGAGAGCGCACCTATGCCACCCTGTTGAAGGCCTGTGAGGGGTTCCTCAAAATCTCGCCACCCCTGGCCGGGGTGATCCGGCGAGACAACAAGGTCCGCGAAGCCATCCGCAACCAGACCCCGATCCTGACCCGGTATCCCAATGCGGAAGCCGCTCTGGATGTGGTCGCCATCGCCGAGAAGCTGTTGAAGGTTTGATATGGATCCGCTGCCGCCGCCCGTGGCCTATCCGCCTCAGATTTCACAGGGCGCGTCGGTGGTGGTCGTTGCCGTGGTCGATCCCGCACCGGATCTTCTTCAGTTGGCACCAGGAACCCTGCTTGAGGGAACGGTACGGAGCGACACCCGTTCCGCCACGGTTTCCGTGGACAGCGCCTTCGGCAATTTCACCCTGAAAAGTGGTCTCGGTCTGGTCAAGGGAGCAACCCTTACCCTTCAGGTGACGGGGCAGGGCGGACAGTTTCAGTTTCGACTGATGGCCATCAACGGCCAACCACTGGCACCGGGAATCCCCGGTGCCAGTGGTCCGAGCCTAGGGGGAATGCCCACCGCAGTGGCGGTTATGGGAGGACCGGGTCTCGGTCTGGAGCAGCCTCTACCCGTCGGTTGGGGTGACGCCGTGGCCCTTGGCGGCAGCGCGGGAAGGCCTGCCCCGGTGGCGATGTCGGCATCCCCGTTGTCGGGGCCGGCCTCCCCGATGCCGCAAGGGGGAATTCTTGGCATGGTCGTCCGTGGGATACCCTTATCGCCGGACGGAACGCTGCCTTCGCCGGCTCAGGCCCTGATCACCGGAACCCAGGTCGTCGTGCGGATCGCCTCCCTGCAAATGCCATCGCCGGTACCCCAGATAATGGAAATCCCTCACCCCCCCCCCGCCGACGTCTGCCCCGGCAACAGCGCCCGGCGTGCCTTTGCGTGCGCCTATGCCAGACCCGTCTCCGATCCCGTCTTTGCCGGCCGCATCCCTGGTTGCCTATGCATCAGCACCCGGAGGTGGACTGGGGGGGCTTGCGGTTGGCGGACCAGGGATTTCCTTCGTACCGCCTCTCCCTGGTCAGGGTGATGGCGTGATGGTGTTGACGGGTACCGTTGGCTCTCCTGCCGGTGCCGGATCGCAACCCATTATCCATACGTCCGCCGGAGCCATTGCCCTTGATACCCGGGCCGAACTTCCGGCGGGAGCCTCGGTTACTCTGGAAATCCTGGGTCGGTCCTCCCCTCCCGAGGCTCCGGTGATGACGACGGCGAATATCGCGGGTCCAGCCGATGCCGGAGACTGGTCAATGTTGAATGAGGCACAGGCACTCCTGCAACATTCCGATCCGACCGCTGCCCAGGCATTGGCCAACGCCATCCCCACCCTTGGTCCCAGACTGGCCGCCAGCATGATGACGTTTCTGGGAGCCCTGAAATCCGGAAACCTCCGCGCCTGGCCGGGAGAGGCAACCCTCAAGGCACTGGAACGCTCCGGTCCTTCCGGCGCGGCCTTGGCGCGGAAACTGGCCGCCGCGGTGACCAGCGGAAAGGGTGAGGAGGATTCTGGCAATGGGGCTGGTCACAACGTATCCGGGGACTGGCGAGCGTTGAGTTTTCCGTTTCAATACGCGGGAATGGTGGATACCGTCCGTTTCGCCATCCACCCACCACCCTCCAGAGAGGATCGAAACGCTTCGGAATCCTCCTCGGGCGGTGACCCCGGGACCCGATTCCTGGTCGATGTCACCTTGAGCCGGCTTGGGGGGGTTCAGCTTGACGGACTCCTGCGCCGTGGGGATCAACGTTTTGATCTGATCGTGCGCAGCCGAACGCCTCTGTCGTCGGAAATACAGCGGGAAATGGCCGGGTTGTTCGGAAACTCGGCCAGGGCCATGAATTTGGTCGGTACTCTGGCCTTCCAGGTCGCGGAGAATTTCGTCAAGCCCGAGATGGCCAGAAGCCGGCCAGGGGAAAGGATGGTTTCAAGGTACGTTTGAAAGAAGGTAATAAAATAGCAAGAAAGACAAGAAAGATACGAGGGGACTCGTCCCCTAGTGCATCGACCCAAACGGAGGCGACAGCCGAGTTTGGATAAGTTGATGCAAAATCAAAGAGCTAGTGCACTGACACATGAACGAAATGAATGTGTCAGTGCACTAGCGCTCCCCACAATGTGTATTTTGGATTGTTCATGATGACCTGGTTTGATGCTCTGTCCCTGGAAGATTTCATTCGTACTTACGGATACTGGGCCGTATTGGCAGGGTGCCTGTTGGAAGGAGAGACAATTCTGTTCCTGGGCGGAATTGCGGCACAGGAAGGGTATCTCAGCTTGCCGCTGGTTATTCTTGTCGCTTTCGCTGGCGGTTTTGCCGGTGATCAAATTCTTTTTTTCGTCGGCCGGTTCTATGGCGACCGGGTTTTGAATCGTTACCCGAATTTCGCTGCGCAGGCGGAACGACCCCGGGCGTTGTTGTTGCGATATGGTAATACTCTTATTGTCATCTTCCGATTCCTGTATGGAATGCGGCTCATGGGAGCGATCATTTTCGGTGCCTCGGGCATTTCACCAGTTCGATTCCTGATTTTCAATGCCTTGGGGGCTTTTCTCTGGGCGAATCTCGTGGCGGGAGCCGGGTATCTGCTGGGCCGGGCGCTGTCAGCGATGGTCGGGGATTTGCGCGAGATTGAGACGTATCTGTTCGGTGGCATCGTTCTGGTGCTGGTCGCTTTCCTCGCGTTTCGCTGGGTTCGTTCCCGGCGGGTTTCGGATCAGGGTAATCGGGTGAAAGTGAAAATGGAATCGTGACACCAGGATAAAACGCAAACAAATGGCGCATTGAGCGCCCGCGCACCCGTGTGCGCGCAAGCCAAGGGCGCGGACGCGCCCGCCCGGCGCTGAGGGGCATGAACAAATCAGGGGTAATCGGGTTCACCCGATTGCCCTGGATTTCGGATTCGTGACGGTTGACACGTCGATGGAAAGTCACTAGATCACACGAGCGCCCTGGGCGTTGGCAGTCAGGCTGATGGGGGATCGTCTAGCGGTAGGACAACGGTCTCTGACACCGTTTACCCTGGTTCGAATCCAGGTCCCCCAGCCAGTTTGAGCGACTCGTCCCGGAGAAGGTCCACGCCAGTGGCAAGAAGGACCTTGCGGAAGGCCTCGTCGATCTCGGACCATACCACGATGTCGACGCGCATCGGCAGGTCGGAATCGGCGAACGCCTCTCGGAGTTCCCCCTGTTGAAGCAGGCTCAGCGGTGCCTCCCCCATTATACATAGATCCAGGTCCGAGGTGGGTTTCGCCCCGGAACGAACGCGGGAACCGAAAACCAGCATCTGGCGGTCCGGAATGTGGCGACGAAACAGACTGCGAACCAGGGCAAGATGTTCCGGTTTAAGGTCGATCATTCGTTGCCAAGTCTCTGGTTCAGAATTTCGAGAAGGCGACGAACATCGGCGACAAACGGCCGCAGCGATGCCATCACTTTGACGGCGGGTTCGGTATTGTACGTGTGCGCGGTCAGGTTGCGTGCCTGATGATAGACGAACCATGTCGTGGCATCGGCAATCAGCCCGGCCTCGGCGGCAGTTCGGAACAAATCCCGGCGGCTGAGATGATCGATTTCCGCCACGCCTGTCTCTTCCTCCAGATATCGCTTTTGAAGTTTCCAGGCCAGTTCGTAGGTAAACTCAAAGCCCTTGATGGCGGCAGTCCGGAACTGTTCGAAAAGCTCTGGACTGTCCTGCGCCAGCGACGAGTCGCACCAGTTCAGGCTTTCCTCAAGCCGGGAAACGGCCCTGGCCAGGGGAGCGGTATGGATCATGTGCCGCCTTTTTCGTTTCAGTCACTGCGACGTATGCCGCCACCACGCCGTTTCATTGATCGAAAATACCGGTTTGTAATGCTTTATGCCGGCGGCATCGGCAACCTGCTTGATCTGATTATCCAAAATCAGAACATGATCCTTGACGTACACGGCGAGGATGGCATGGCCGACTTTCAGGTTCAAATCCTGAACCGCGACGACCCGCATCTGATCCGCCGGAAAGCCCAGAGCCTTCAGAGAAATAAATTTCGTGACAGCGTAATCTTCGCAATCCCCATTGTTCATAAAAAATTCGTCCGGCGTATTCCAAACGTCTGGAACCCCATAATTGACCGGATCCGTAACATAGGAAATCTTGTTGACGTATTCGTTTACGTCCTTGATCTGCGCCAGCGCATCCTTGGCTTTTTCACCGCTCAGGAATTTTTGCCAGTCCTTGCCACGACTTGCCGTTGCGGATTTGTCGGCGTTGTTGCCAGACATGGTGTTCTTTCCTATCCGCGCCAGCATGTTGTTCCATTGTGAAAACATCGTGAGATTCGTAGACCGGTTTTCCGTCGACCCGAACAGTCCCGGTGTCTGTGCCGCAACGGAAAAGGACGCGCCGGACAACACCAATATCAGGGCCAGAAAAACACCCAGGATCTGCTGCCGCCTGTTCATCTGGTCGCGCTTCATTGTGTCGGTTGCGGTCATTGTCGTGAGGAACCAAAGCCTTTATACATAGCCTGAGATACCGTATCCCGGCAAGCCGGGCCTATCGTGGGGAAATCCAGGGGGCGGAAAATGGCGACCGAAACGGGCTTGTCGCAACAGGGTGTGGCTTTGGGCCAAAAGACAAATCGGGCCATTCTGATGGCAGCGGGCGTCCTGGTGGCGCTCATGGCCGTCGCTTTTTATTTCGCGATCAACTTCGTCAACGGCGAACGGCAACGGGATCTGGATTCGTGGCAGGTCCGCATGGGCATCGTCGCCGACAGCCGCACGGCCGCTATCGCCGAATGGATCGATCAGAATTTTGCCACCCTGCGGGAATTGACCGAGAATTCCTCTCTTCAGTTCTACATGACTCAGCTCGTAGCCGGCGGCAGTACGGCTCCTGGAGCCGACGACTCCGAACTCGCGCAAGGGGGTTATCTGCGCAACCTGCTGACGGCCACAGCTCGCCGTGCCGGGTTCGTCCCCGTCAACAGCGGTGGGGACTCGGTCGTGGCCAACGTATCCCAGGCCAGCGAGGCCGGCCTGGCGCTTGTGGATCCTCAGGGGCATGTGGTGACCTCGACCCCGGGCACGCCACCGTTGCCACCTCAGGCGCGGGCCGCCATCGTCAAGGCACTGGGCGGGGAGGCCGCCTTCATCGACATGTTCCTGGGGGCTACCAATCGGCCTACCATCGGGTTCGTTCTACCCATCCTTTCCGCGCAACCCAAGGGCGCCAATGACATGGTTGGGGCCGTGGTCGGTCTGCGCATCGCCGATGCCGATCTTTTCGGGCGTCTACGACAGCCGGGAGAAGGGGAACGTACCGCCGAGAACAGTCTGATCCGGGTCACCGGCGGCGCGGTTGAAAACCTCTCTCCCTTGAAGGACGGGACCGCGTCATTGCACCGCTCTCTGGCACTCGATACTCCCGAGCTGGCAGCCGCCTTTGGCCAAGCTAATCCCGGCGGCTTTGCCATCAAGAAGGACTTCGAAGGCAAGGAAGTTCTGGTCACCAGCCGCAAGGTACCGGGTACGGCCTGGACCATGATGCGCACCATCACCACCGAGGAAACACTGGCCCCCAGTGTCAATCGTACCCGTACTTTGCTGATTGTCTTTGTCCTGATCATTGTTGGCGTCAGTGGTGGTATGATCGCGGTATGGCGGCACGGTACGTCGATTCGTGCCGCCGAATCCGCCGAACGTTTTCGAGTTGCGGCGGCCCGCTTCGAGAACCTCACCAACTTCATGAAACTGGTTACCGACGGACAGCCAACGGCCATCATCGCCGTGGACAACGAGGGTCGCTATACTTTTGCCAACAAGAGCGCTTCCGATGAAGCCGGCGTCCCCGCCGAGGCCATGCTGGGCAAGTCCATGGCCAACGTCATCGGCCCGGCCAGAGCCAGGGCTTTTACGGACGTCAACAAGGATGTTCTGGCCAAAATGGAAAAACGCTCGGTCATCCATACGTTTGAAGGTGAGGAGAGCCAGGGTACCCGGATTTTGAAATCGGAGCACATTCCGCTTCCCGGTGACAGCGAACATCCCCCCGGGGTTCTGATGGTGATCGAGGATATCACTCAGATTACGCGGGAACGGGAGCGGCGGGAGGGAGTTCTGCGCCAGTTGACCAACACGCTGGTTGGCGTGGTCGATCGTCGGGACCCCTATTCGGCCAATCATTCGGCCCGCGTCGCCGAAGTAGCTCGCAATATTGCCGAGGAAATGGGGATTTCGCCGCTGGAGGCCAGCACGGTGGAAATTTCCGGGCGGCTGATGAATCTCGGCAAGATTCTCATCCCCACCGAACTGCTGACCAAACGCGGAGACCTTACCCCGGCTGAACGCGATCTGTTGAGCAGAAGTTTCGTCGTCAGCGCGGAAATGCTGGAAGGTGTCGACTTCGATGGCCCGGTGGTAGAGACCATCCGCGAAATCGGAGAGGTGTGGGATGGTAGCGGGCCCCTAGGATTGAAGGGAGAAGCGATCCGCACCACATCCCGCATCGTTTCTGTCGCCAATACCTTCGTTGGCATGGTCAGCGCCAGGGCCTGGCGGGCCCCGATGACTTTCGAAAAATGCTCACAGATTTTGTTCGAACAGGCGGAGAAGAAATTCGACCGTCGCGCCGTACTGGCCCTGATGAACGTGCTGGACAACCGCGGCGGCGCATCCCGCTGGGCCCACTTCCGCGAATTGCCGAAGGACGCCGGATAACCTTCCCGCCCCCCTCTTCCTCAAGGGGAGCACGAGGGGCCCTTGGCCCCTCGTACCTTTCTCCCCTTTTGGGGCCTTTGGCCCCTCGTACCTTTCTCCCCTTTGGGGCCCTTGGCCCCTCGTACTTTCCCTCTCTTCTCAGGTGTTCTTAAGGTCCACGGTTACCGTATGCGGCTGACTGCTGTCCGTAACCTGGTACCCGTCGGTAACATGGACCTTGAAGGTATCCGCGGGAGGATGCGCCTCTTCCTTGTTGAAATGAACCGACACGACACCGTCGTTGAAATCTGGCTTCTTCTCGCTGTTACCGTCGAACCCGATCCAAAGATCCTTCTTCTGATCGGCAGGATTCAGACCACTGGTGGCGTGCCAGGTATTGTCCGGACCGACCTGATAGGTCGTGTCCAACTTGTCGTTGGAAACGGTCTTCCCGTCCACAGCGATACTGAGATTGTGCTGACCGGTGGCCCCCAGCGACACGTTGATTGAAGAATCCGACCGGATGTCACCATTGTTGATCATGAACAGACCGACGTGGGCCCCGGCCGCGACATCGATCGTCTGAGTGGCTCCGACGAGCGTCGAATCTCCCGCGTGACTGTCACCCCACAGGATGCCGGATCCGACGACTTCATACTTGTCGTTGTATTCGAACCATCCGAAAGCATTGTGATGACTATTTTCCGCACCCCGGAAGGTTACCGTGAAGGAGTCGGCCTGATCGGGTGCCGTCAGATTGGACGACAAACCCGTCACCTGCGGCGTCAGGCCGGCACTACGACTATTGCCACTCGCGTCTTCCATGGAGACATTCCAGGTCTCCGTGTCGGAAACCCACGGGTTCAGAACGTCCGAACTCCCTTGGCTGTTCTGGTAGAACAGCCTTCCGCTGTCGATGTCCGCCTGGGTGAAGGTACCGCCCACCGTCAGCGCGTGATCCCCGAGTAGCAGCGTCCCATCCTTTGGTCCCTCGTCCAGATGGAAGATAAGATGGCTTGGGGTATCGTAGGCGGCCGAAGCGTGAAGGTGCTGTGCATCAATCTGCACCAACCCGCCGAAATCGCCTTGCAGTGTCTGTAGGACATCGATCACCGGATGTTCGGCCACCATTGGCAGGAATGCTTCCGCCTCGGAGGTGAACCCATAGTGGTTCGTCACCGAGAAATTGAAGGTTTCGGTCACAACCGAGCCCGCCACATGATCCACGAAGGCGCTGCCGGGGCTGTACACATACCGGGTCCCATCAAAGTAGATCGAGGCTCCATCCGCCATATGCACCAGATCGTGACCGACGACCTGTTCTCCTGCGGCCGTCGCTACATGTACTTGCAGGGTGGAGGGATCCGCCGTCAGATCCCGGCTGTTGACCAGCAAGTCGGCTGCGGTGAAACTCGTACTGCCGCGCCCCGGGGCCTGAGATAGCGTCACCGACCCGATCGTGGACAGATCCCCGATGCCATAATGGGTCCCACCGAAATCGAAGCTCCCGACATTGGCCACCGTCTCGGTAAAGTCGTTCCCATGACGAATGGTCAGGTACCCATTCGCATCGCGGCCAAAGGTGTAGTCGCCGATCGGATCACTGAAGCCGATCGAGGTCGCACCGGAAGCAAGACCGACGATGAAGTCTCCGTCGGCATACCCGGTCACCGTGGCCCCGGACATGCCGGAAACGGTAACGGTGACGGCGGAATGCCCGGCGGCATCGTGAGACAGGGTCAGAACCCCACCGTTCGCTGCCGAGTAGGAACCGCCACTTCCGAAGATCACCTTGGAGACCTGCGACAGGGTATCGGTGCCATCACCCCCACCGCTTATGGTCACGGCCCTGGTCGTGACGGCGATCGAATGGCCGGCGAAGGGGCCTTCATACAGGACTCCCGCATTGCCGCCAGTTGCACCGATGATGGTATCGTCATTGCTCGACCCGATCACGTTCTGGATATGGTACAGACGATCACTGCCCTGACCCGTCGCCGTCCCGGCCGCAAGATCGACCCTCACGGCACCACCCCCGGCGAAGCTGGCGGTGTTGATACCAGCCCCTCCCTCCAGAGTATCGTTGCCGGCGTCCCCCCTGAGCACGTCGTCACCGGCCCCACCATCCAGAGTATCGTTGCCGGTACCTCCTGCCAGGGTATCGTTCCCGCTGCTTCCCCACAGAAGGTCTTTGCCGCCCCCCCCTTCAATGGTGACGCTAGCCAGAGAGTAGCGGGTGCTGGTCAGATCGACGACATCGTTGCCGTCTCCGGCGACAATTCTCTGGACGTTCTTGATATGAGCGTCACTGACCGGATTGTTGTACGAATCCTCCAGAAACAGCGCGTCATTCCCACCGGTCATGATCAGCGTATTGTAGCCACTACCGCCGTCAAACAGGTCTCGACTTTGATTCAGACCATAGATGGACTGGGTTTGACCGGAACCTGCCCAACCGGGACTTCCGGCGTTATAGGCGACCCAGCCGCTCCCCCAGGTGCCGTCGGCGCTGTAGTACAGAGTATCATCGCCGGCACCCCCCTTCAGAACGTCGTTGCCTGCCCCACCACTCAGAGCATCATTGCCGGATCCGCCGGTGATGGTGTCGTTACTGCCGCCGCCGGTCAGTGCTTCGGACAGAGTGGCCCCGCCGGTCACGTGGGAGACCAGGCCACTGCCGTCAAACGTTCCCGTGACGGATCTCGTCAGGACATGGCTCGCCACGTCATAGCTGGAACCATCCCCGAAGTTCAGGGTTCTTATCCCCGTCAGGGAATCGGTACCACTGCCGATCCCGGTAACGGTTGTCGTGGCCCCGGTGCCGTGAGTGATGGAGTAGGCATCAAGGCCATCGCCATAACTTGCCGAGACATTGGCTCCGGTACCGATGAGGGTGTCATTCCCCCGTCCTCCGGTCAAATCCGCCCCGGCTCCACCGGTCAAGGTGTCATTTCCCGAGCCACCGGTCAGACTGGCATCGGCTCCGACGGTGATTACCTCCTTCACCGTTACGGCCCGGCCTCTCTCGGTCACACTCAATCCGGTGCCGTCAAAGTCTCCAGCCAGTGTTCCTGTCAGAGTGTACTCGTCTACGCTATAGCTTGAGCCGTCGGCGAAACGAATGGTCTCAACCCCGGAAATGGTATGCGTTCCATCTGAGCCACCACTTACCGTCAACGTCCCATCGTCGTTGTAGACGATCCTGTGGTCGGCAAATCTCCCTGAATAATCAGTCTTATTGTCGTGGTGACCATGGCCGCCGTGATCGCCGTCGTGATCGTCGTCGTGATCGTCGTCGTGATCGTCGTCGTGATCATCGTCGTGATCGTCGTCGTGATCATCGTCGTGATCGTCGTCATGATCGTCGTCATGATCATCGTCGTGATCATCGTCA
>JBKACM010000062.1:0-11806 GCA_046269335.1 Alphaproteobacteria bacterium
GTATGGTCCCTCGGCGGGCGCCCACGTCCGTGGGCGTGCCTGCCGCCTCAATGGCGGCTTTTTGGTCTGCCCTCGCCGGGCGCTGGCTTGGCGTCAAGGCCGTGGCTCCAGGGCTCGCAGCAGTGGGGTGATTTTGGTCAGGGTTTCCTCGTACTCCGCCGCCTCGTCGGAATCGGCGACGATACCACCGCCGGCCTGCGCCGCGACGCGGCCGTTGCCCAGCACCAGGCTGCGGATGAGGATACTGGCGTCCATGGCACCGTCAAAGCCCAGCCAGGCAGCCGCGCCACAGTAGGGACCCCGGCGGACCGGCTCCATCTCGTGCAGGATCTCCATGGCGCGGATCTTGGGACAGCCGGTGATCGAACCCCCGGGAAAGGTCGCCCGCAGCACGTCCACCGCCGACAGGCCGGGACGCAGGTGGCCGGTGACCACCGACACCAGATGATGAACGGTGGCGAAGCTCTCCAGCCGGCATAGTTGTGGTACGGCGATGCTGCCCAGGCGGCAGACCTTGGCCAGATCGTTGCGCAGAAGGTCGACAATCATCAGATTCTCGGCACGGTCCTTCGGACTCTCCACCAGTTCCCGAGCCAGTGCCAGGTCGGCGGCCGGATCGGCGGCCCGGGGTCGGGTGCCCTTGATGGGACGGGTTTCGAGGCGGCCGGCGGGATCTAGCCGGAGGAACTGCTCCGGGGAAGCCGACAACAGCGCCCGGCCGTGACCTCCTCCGATCCAGGCCGAGAATGGGGCCGGGTTCAGGGATCGCAACCGCCGATACAGTTGAAACGGCGTCGGTGCCGCCGGCATCTCCGTGATGAAGCGCTGGGACAGATTGACCTGGAAGATGTCCCCGGCGGCGATCCACTCCTTTGCCTGTCTGACCTTCCCCAGGTAGGCGGAGCGGTCGGTTTCGGCCCGCCAGCCCGCGCCTCCGTTCCACTCCAGCTCCGGGAGGGGAGGGGAACTCGCCAGCTTGTCGGCGAAGGTCTGGGCTTTCACCTCGGTATCGGCGAACACCCAGGCACGCTCTTCCCGGAGGTCGAACGCGGCCAGGGTGTCGTACAGGCCTACCACCATGTCGGGCCATCCCAGGTCGGCGGGGTGGGGCGGTGGCAGGCGCTCCAGGTACCGGCCCAGCTCATACCCGAACACTCCGACCGCGCCCCCTTGAAACGGCGGCAGATCCGGCCGCGAGGAGCGGCGGTGGCGGGCCATCTCCGATGCCAGCACCGAAAACGGGTCCCCCCGGGTGCGCGCTCCATCTACGCGGACCCCCTCCTCGTCGGCGGTAACGATCCGGAAGGGAGTTTCGGCCAGATAGGTATAGCGGCCGGGCTCCGCGGCGCTGTCCAGCAGGATCGCGTGCGGCTCTCCGGCCAGGGGCGCGAAGGCCGCCACGGGATCGCGGTAGGGGACTGGAAGCGCCACAGGGGGGGGGGTGGTCATGGTCGGTGAAGCCGCCTCGGTGGGGGATGACAAGCGAACCTGGAAGCCATAAGGTAGTAGCGAGAACGGGAATGGGGGTGACTTGCCGATGAAGATACTCGTCGCAGTCAAGCGTGTCGTTGATTCCAATGTCAAGATCCGGGTCCGGGCCGACCACACGGGCGTGGAGACGACCAACGTCAAGATGGCGATGAACCCGTTCGACGAGGTTGCGGTGGAGGAGGCGGTCCGGTTGAGGGAAGCCGGTATCGCCACCGAAATCGTGGCGGTCAGCCTGGGGACGGTGGCCTCCCAGGACACCCTGCGCACGGCGCTGGCCATGGGGGCTGACCGTGCCATTCTGGTGGTCGCCGAGGCCTCCCTGGAACCCCTGGCCGTGGCCCGGGGGCTGAAGGTGCTGGCGGAGCGGGAGGGGCCGGCTCTGGTCCTGCTGGGCCGGCAGGCCATTGATGATGATGCCGCCCAGACCGGCCAGATGTTGGCGGCGCTGCTGGGATGGCCGCAGGGTACCTTCGTTTCCGGGCTGACGATCGCGGAGGGGCGTGCCGTGGTCCGGCGCGAGGTGGATGGCGGGGTGGAGACCCTGGCGCTTTCCTTGCCGTGTATCGTCACCACGGATCTTCGTCTCAACGAACCGCGCTATGCCTCTCTGCCCAATATCCTGAAAGCCAAGAAGAAACCACTGGAGACCGTGACGCTGGAATCCTTGGGCGTCGTGGTGGCCTCCCGCCTGGAGGTTCTTCGCGTGGAGGAACCCCCGGCCCGCCCCGAGGGAGTACGGGTGGCCGACGTCGCCGAACTGGTGCGGCGGTTGCGGGAGGAGGCCAAGGTGATCCCATGAGCGTCCTGGTTATCGCCGAACATGACAATGCCTCGCTAAAGCCTTCGACCCTGCATGTCCTGGGGGCGGCGGAGCGGATCGGTGGCGAACGGCATCTGCTGGTGGCCGGTCATGGCTGTGGGACCGTGGCCGAAGCCGCTGCAAAAATCCCTGGTATCGCTTCGGTGCTGCTGGCCGACGATGTCCGCTACGCCCATTTCCTGGCCGAGCCGCTGGCGGCTCTGGTGGCGGAACTGGCCCGCTCCCATCTCCATGTGCTGGCTCCGGCGACCACCTTCGGCAGAAACTTTCTGCCCCGGGTGGCGGCGCTCCTGGACGTGCAGCAGATTTCCGAAATCGTCG
Source organism: Alphaproteobacteria bacterium (assembly GCA_046269335.1). Classification (GTDB taxonomy): domain Bacteria; phylum Pseudomonadota; class Alphaproteobacteria; order Rhodospirillales; family Rhodospirillaceae; genus JADFXL01. Next base: position 2,633 of record JBKACM010000062.1, read on the forward strand.
ACGTGGTTTCCGCCGATACCTTCGTGCGACCGATCCATGCCGGCAGCGCGCTGGCGACGGTCCGTTCCCTGGACCCGATCAAGCTGGTTACCGTCCGCGCCGCCGTCTTTCCGCCGGTGGTGACGGAGGGGGGGCAGGCCGAGATACGGAGAATCCCGGCGGTGGGGGAGGGGACGGGTTCGGCCTTTGTCTCACGCGAGGGGTCGGAGGGGTCACGCCCGGACCTGGGCACCGCCCGGGTGGTGGTGGCCGGTGGTCGTGGTCTGGGCAGTGCCGAGGCCTTCCGGCTGATCGAGGCTCTGGCCGATCGCCTGGGAGGTGCCGTCGGGGCCACGCGGGCGGCGGTGGATGCCGGATACGTGGCCAATGACTGTCAGGTTGGCCAGAGCGGCAGGATGGTGGCCCCGGATCTCTACCTTGCCGTCGGCATCTCCGGGGCCATCCAGCATCTGGCCGGAATGATGGACAGCCGTGTCATCGTCGCCATCAACAAGGACCCGGAGGCTCCGGTTTTCAAGGTTGCCGACTATGGCCTCGTGGCCGATCTTTTCCAGGTGCTGCCGGAGTTGACGGCCCTGCTTCCCTCGGGACCACGAAGTCGTGGTTGAGTCACGCAGCCTCCATCGTCACCACCAGGCGCCGGCCAACCGCCGCCAGAGCCTGTTCCAGCCGGCCGATCTTGGTGGCGTGGGCAGGGTCCAGCATGCGTCGCACCTCGCTTTCCGCCATACCCAGGCGTTCCGCCAGGGCGACGTTGGTCATATCGCTGTCCCGCAGCGCGAGGTAAAGGGCGACCTTGCCGGCGATCACCGCACCGGGTACCGCCATCGGTCGGCCGCGAGCCGGCGACGGAAGGGGGATATCCTGGCGCCGTATGATCACGTCGGCCAGGGCTTCCTCCAGAGCATCGGCGACCTCCACCATGGCTTCGGCACGGTCGGTGCCGTCGGTCACACACCCGGGCAAGTCGGCGATGCGCGCTACGACACGGCCGTCTGGATCGGTCGTCAGATCAACGGGATAGGCAAAACGAATGGCCACGGCGTGTCCTCCTTAAAAATCTTGCGGGTCGATGCCAAGGTCGTCGAGCATGCTGCCCAGCAACCCGACACCGATTTCCTTCTTGCGGTCCTTCAGCGTGGTGCGTCGATCGACCAGATACACGGTACCATGGCTGCCCTTGCCGCGACGGGCAACGAACTCCAGCGTCAATTCACGGGCCTTGGCGTATTGTTTCAGGCGCTTCAGGAATTCGTTGCCGTTCACCAGGTTTTCCCATGTTTCGATAAGAACAATATCGATCAAAAATGTACGATCCGCAAGGTCGCAATCGATCAAAAATGCGCGAGTTCACGTGAGTGCGGAACTCGTGGGTGCGGAATTTGTTGACGGTTTCGTATGACAGGAAAGGATAGATCGTCGTGCAGCGTCTTCTGACCGGGGTTCGTCCCTACCTGGCCCTGACGTTCCTGTGCCTTCTGCTGTACCTGCCGGGGCTTTCGGGTCTGCCGCCGATGGATCGGGACGAGTCACGCTTTGCCCAGGCGACCCGGCAGATGCTGGAGACCGGTGATTTCGTCACCATCCATTACCAGGACACGATGCGAACCAAGAAACCGGTTGGCATCTACTGGTTGCAGTCAGCCGCGGTATCGATGTTCGGGGATGCCGAGGGCACGGAAATCTGGCCCTACCGGCTGCCCTCGGTGCTGGGGGCCTGGATCGCGGTGCTGGGAGTCTTTCACTTCGGGCGTACCATGTTCGGCCGGCAGGCGGCTTTCCTGGCCGCGGCGCTGCTGGCCAGTTCGATGCTATTGGTGGCGGAGGCCCATCAGGCCAAGACCGATGCCGTTCTGCTGGCCTGCACGGTGGTGGCGCAGGGAGCCCTGGGGCGCGCCTATCTGCGAGAGTTGGGCAAGGTGCCGGTGGGGCTTGGGGTGGCGCTGGCGTTCTGGCTGGCGCAGGGTGTGGGCATCCTGGTCAAGGGGCCCCTGGTTCCCCTGGTCAGCCTGCTGACCTTTCTTGCGCTGTGGATCGTCGATCGGCGGGTCGCGTGGTTCCTGGGGCTGAGACCCCTGCTCGGTCTGCTGGTGGTGACGGCGATGGTGGTACCGTGGGGGGTGGCCATCAGCAAGGCGACCGGGGGGACGTTTCTGGGCGAGGCGGTCCGGTCGGATCTGTTGCCGAAGCTTCTGGGGGCGCAGGAGATGCATGGTGCCCCGCCCGGCTATTACCTGTTGCTGGTGACGCTTACCTTGTGGCCCGGGTCGTTGCTGCTGTGGCCGGCGCTGGTGCGGGCCTTCCGGCGGCGACGGGATCCGGCCGTCCGCCTCTGTCTGGCCTGGGCAGGACCGGCCTGGATCGTTTTCGAACTGGTTCCCACCAAGCTGCCTCATTACGTCCTGCCCACCTATCCGGCCCTGTGCCTGCTGCTGGGGGCTGGGCTGCTGGTTCTGCGGGATGGTACCTACGAGCTGTTATCCTCCCGGCCGGCGGCGATGTGGTATGCGGTCTGGGGCGTCCTGGGGGTGGGGCTGGCCATCGGCCTGGGCACTGCGCCTGGATTTCTCGGGCCGGAGGCCGGAACCTGGACCTTCACTCCCTGGGTGTTGCCGACCGTCGTCGGGGCCCTGGTTGCTGGCGTGGGGCCGATACTTCTGCTGCGGGATCGGAAATTCCTTCAGGCGGTCTGGACTTCCATCGCCGGAGCGGTGATCGTCCACATCACCGCCTTTACCCTGATCGCTCCCGATCTCGACGCGCTATGGCTCAGTTCCCGGGTCGAAACGATGATCCTGGAGCAGGTTCCCGATCCTCAGGGGGCCGTTGCTGCCGCCGGTTTTCATGAACCGAGTCTGGTTTTCCACCTGGGTACCGATACCCTTCTGACCGACGGTCCGGGTGCCGCGAGGCACATCCTGGCCCATCCCGGGGCTTTGGCGGTGGTAGGTGTCACGGAACAGCCGGCGTTCCATGAACAGCTCCGCGCCATGGGCCGTCCGGTGGATGTGCTCGGGACCGTGGACGGCTTCAACTATTCCCGGGGACGGCGGGAGACGCTCGGTCTGTATCGTGCGGCTCCGTCCGGAGGCTGATGGTGCTCGGCCACGGCGGAATAGGAAGCAAAGTCGATGGTAATCGGATGCCCCTTTAACCGAGAGCAGCTACTGGCCGCGCTCGATCGGATCGGGGAGGCGGCTGTTGCCCATGATACCGTTATGGAGATTGCGGTTTATGGTGGCTCGGCGCTGATGCTGGCCAGTCGATTCCGCTATGCCACCGAAGATGTGGATATCGGCGAGTTGCCCACACCATGGCCGGATTGGCTGACCGAAATCACACGGTGCATCGCCAAACAGAATGACTGGTCTCCGGACTGGCTGAATGACGCCGTTCAGTTTCACCTGAGCCCGCTGGCCGATCATGCCGTCGACCACCTGGAGTTTGCCACCTTTCCTCCCGGGGAGGTGCTTGGTCTTCGGGTCTATGTGCCAACCGCCGATTACCTGTTGGCCTTGAAGCTCAAAGCCATCAGTCGTATCAATGATCCGGCGAAGGGACCACAGGAGATCGCCGATATCCGGAATCTCCTCCGGGCGGCCGGCGTACAAACCATCGATGGCGCGATCGACGTGCTGGCGAAGTTTTTTCCGAAGTCGGCGGCCGATGCCGACAAGTACCGTTTCTTTCTCCGCCACCTCTGGTCAAGGGACGACATTGATGAGCCGCCCGCGTACCCTGTGCTCGGTCGCTGAACATATCCGCGATGGCGTGCCGGAGAGCGTTGCCATTCCGGAGTTCATGGATGAATTCATCGCGGTCACCTCCCGCGATGCCAGACTGGCCATGATGATGGAGGAGCCGCCGTTCATCGGTATGCCCCGGATTGATGCCTTGCTCGGTGCCATCGCGGAATACCTTGCCAAACAGAACCGCCTGGCCATGGTCCCACCATGGGCTGGTCACGCCGGGCGCTGCCTGGAGGAACCCTGGTTCACGACGGACATCGATTCCCCCGGGATGAAGGAGTATCTGGCCTGGGCTTCGCCTGCGGAATTCCGTCACCACAATATTTTCACGGCCGAGGTGCCACTGCGCCGGGCGGGGTCGAGGGAAGGGGCGTGAACACGCCGCGCCGTTAGAGCGATTTCCGCTCAATCGGAAATGCCCTCCACCACCACCTGATTGCGACCCCTGGCCTTGGCCTGATAGAGGGCGTGATCGGCCCGTTTCAGTAGATCCTCGACCAGAGTGTCCCCGGGTACGAAGGCGGCGATGCCGATGCTTACCGTCACGGTCAGGGTTCCGTTCTCTACCGGAATTCGCATCGCTTCCACCCTGGCGCGCAGACGCTCGGCCAAGGTCCGTGCCCCCTCGGCTTCGGTTTCGGGCAACAGGACGGCGAACTCCTCGCCACCGCAACGGCCAAGCAGATCGTTCTGCCGCAGCATGTCCTGGCAGGTCATGGAAAATTGCCGCAGCACCTCGTCGCCGACGGCGTGGCCATGGGTGTCGTTGACGTTCTTGAAGTGATCCAGATCCAGCATCAGGACGGAGAAAGGGTGGGCATGACGGCTGGACCGCACCACTTCCTCGTTGCCGGCCGCCAGCAGTCGCCGGCGGTTGCTGGCTCCGGTCAGGGGATCGGTGCTGGCCAGATATTGCAGATCCGCTTCCTTGAGCTGGCTCTGGGTGAGGTCGGCGAGGCTGACCGCGAGCCCGTCGATTTCTCCGTTCGCATCCAGGGTGACCGGCACCGACCCGATTACGGTGGTGACGAGCCGCTCCAGAGAATCCGGCGTGCCGGTGGTTGCGGCCTGGGGTGGCATCTCGTAGACACCGACGACCAGGACATTGGGGCTCAACGGCAAGGTCAGCCGCTGCCAGGTCGTTGTCGCGCCGTCAGTTTCGGCGGAGTAGGACCTCCATACCGGTCTGGTGGAGAGCTTGGCGTAGCTGTACTCGAACTCCAGTATCTGCCGGCGTTCCCTGGGAAGGATGGCGGAGGGTATGTGCTCCAGCGTCTTGTGGGATAGGTCGACACTGAATTTCTCAACGAACGTATGGCCATAATGGCGGTAGGTGTAATATTTCTCGTCAATATCCACGATCAGCATGTCTTCGGCGTGGTCCGAAAATGCTTCCAGAACCGATTTCGTCATGTTCGGATCGCTGCCGTCGGCCACGAATTGCCACCACAGCCGATAAAAGTCATACAGCTTTCTATGCATGACGTTTCTGATGGTGTTCTTCAACGTTCTCTCCTCATTTCCCTGTCATACCGGCCGTTCTCTGGTTTGATTTACAAGGCGCGGCCGGTACGAGCCCGCGCGGCGCTTGAGTGTCGCCGTCTCGGCATGAACTGACCAAAAAGGTCAGTTCATTGGCCGGGCGGTACCACGTCTGCCAGCACATCACGCCCGCCCGGTTTTGGCAAGGCGGGCCTCGGCCTCGTCCACCAGCCGCCCCAGGGCCGCCAGGTCCACATCGATGGGGATTTCCAGCCGGAGCAGCGGGGTTGGTGGAAACGTCCCCGGATCTCCAACGAAGGGGCAGGTGAGTTGGCGGAAGGTACCCACCAGGACCGTCTCGTTGCGGATGAAATGGTTCCAGGTTGCCTCTGAATGGAAGAACTCCGGATTGTTGAGAAAGATGATGGTGGCCTGCGGTGGCAGGAAGACGTAGTTCAACATGCCCGCTCCGACCGGGGTGACGACGATTTCCGCCCGGGAAAACATCTCCACCGTCTCGGCGATGCTCAGAGTGTCCGGCGTCACCACCGTGAAGCCCCGGCCAGCCAGATACTCGCCGACCTCCGTATCGTTGAGGATTCGGTGTTTGGGATAGGCGTTCCGTCGCGACAGGAATATACGGCGTGGCAGTTTGCTTTTGCGCTTTGGCAGTCGGGACAGGAACGCCTCCCGGACCCAGCGGTAGGCAACGGCGTAGGGGACCGGCGAGGGCACCACCGCCTGACGGAAGCGGTAGATCACCTTGTCCCGGACCGGGGCCAGCCGTTGCTTGACGTCGATCACCCGGTCAGGGGAGATGCCCAGGTACTCCAGCATCTCGTACTGGAACAGGCGCATGTCGAAAAAGGCGATCGGCAGACCGCGGGTTTCGGCCACCCGGTCACAGGCCATCACCTGTGGAATGTGATCGATCAGAAAGTGGGCGTAGTTGGTGTTGGACGGTACGAAGATCGTCGGTTCGTCGAACTCGATTTCGCGGAAATCCGGGCGGGCCAGGCGGAACACCGCCTTCGTCTTTTCCGGAACGACCCCCATCAGTGGACCCTTGGAAGGGTGCCGGACGAAGGCGTCGGCGGTCTTGTCCATCAGCATCGCCCGCCGGTCGGCCAGTACGAAGGTGTTGTAGAAGCCCTCCACGTACATGCCCTGGACCACTTCGATATTCGCCCCCAGGGCGACCCCGAACCGTCGTTTCGCATCCTGGAACAGGGCCTTGATATTCTCGTGCAGACACTCGGGATAGTTGTCCAGAAGACCAGGGGGTTCCGGCTGCGACGGCTCGCGCCAGGCGATGGACTTGAACCCGAACGCCTCGCACCACTCATGAAAGTCCAGCAGGTCGATGGGAAAAACATCGATCTCCGACGGGGGCAATTCCCGGAAATCGTACTTGTTCTTCTCGATCAGGGTGGCAACCGCAAGCTCCGTGTCCTTCGACATCAGCGCCACCTGGACCAGGCGTTCCAGCATTTCGTAGAAGACGGTGCTCATCACCGGCACATGGACCACGTGCTCGAAGCACCTGTGGCAGGCCGCCGCCGCCTGTTCGAAGTCTTCGTCCTTCAGCCGTTCCGTGACGAGGTTGAAAAGCTGGATGCACAGGAATTCCCGCCACATGGGATTGGCGGGCTCCATCCGCGAGGCCCGCTCGAAACAGTCGATCCCGTCCTCCAGTCTGGACAGGGCCACGATGAACAGTCGTCCCAGGTTGATACGATAGCCGACATTGTCCGGCACGATCTGGACGGCGCGCTCGATCAGCCCCTGTGCCTCCTCGGGAAACCCCTGTTTCCAGCGGACCAGCCCGAGAAGGTGCAGCGCGTCCGGGTGGTTGTCCATGATCCGAAGCGCCATGCGGAACATCCCCTCCGCCTCTCCCAGGCGATCGGCTTTCAGGTGCTCGACGGCGTTTATGAGAAGATCATCCAGTGTCATCATGAAGCTCGGTTCCAACGGCGGCGATTGTCGTTTATGCTCCCATCCGGGCGGTCGTTGCTCCAGGTCGGAGCCTGGGCCAAGTCATGGCATATGGGGGCCCGCGAGGCAACCACCCAGCCGGGGCAATCGGGCTCCGTGCCACAGAGCGAGGATTGTGACGTGTTTGTCGTTGCCGCGAAGGAACTGGAAGCGTTTCTGATTGCCGCGTTCAAGGGTTACGGTGCCACCGATGGGGAGGCCAAGGCGGTTTCCGAGCATCTGGTGACGGCCAATCTCACCGGCCATGATTCCCATGGCGTTCTGCGCGCGCCCTGGTACATGGAAAAGATCGCCAAGAAGGAGTTGCTTCCGGGGGCGCCGATCACTGTCGAGAACGAGACCCCGTCCTCGGCCATCATCAATGGTCACTGGGGATTCGGCCAACCCCCCTGTCTGAAGGCCATGGAGTTGTGTCTGGAGAAGGCGCAAAACCAGGTGATCGCCTGTGTCACGGTCCGAAATGCCAATCATGTTGGTCGTATCGGTGCCTATACCGAGATGGCGGCCGAGCGGGGCATGGTCGGCATGGGGGGGGCCAATCTCCACGGGACCAGTGATTGCGTGGCTCCCTTCGGCGGTATCGATCGGCGCCTGCCCACCAATCCCATGTCCATCGCCTTTCCCAGCGATCGGGTTCCGTCCTTCCTTCTGGACATGACCACCAGCATCGTGGCCGAAGGCAAGCTGCAACTTCGCCGCAATCGGGGGGAGAAAGCTCCGGAGGGCTGGATCATCGATCACGCCGGCAATCCCACCGATGACCCCTGGGCCTTCTACAATGATCCGAAGGGGGCGTTGATGCCGGTGGGGGGCAGCGTCGGATACAAGGGATATGGTCTGTCCATGGCCATGGATGGTCTCAGCGGCGGGCTGTCCGACAGCCTCTGTTCCAGTCCGGAAGGCAAACGTCACGGTAACGCCTGCTGGTTCATCGCCATTCGTATTGATGCCTTCGCGCCGTTGGACCGCTTCACCACCAATATCGGTCGCCTGTTCAATCACGTGAAGTCGTCGCGTCCGGCACCTGGCGTCGATGAAGTTCTCGTGCCGGGGGAGCCGGAGCATCGGTCGCGGCAGAAGCGGGAAATAGAGGGGTTGCCTCTGGACGATCGCACCTGGGCCTGGCTGGGGGAGATGGCCGGCAAGGTGGGGGTGACCTATACGGGGTCGGTGACCGAGGTAAAATCGTAATCCCCGCGCGGGCGGGGTAATCGAGTTTACCCATTACCCTGGGCTTTCAGGACGATGTCATCGACTCACGGCGTCAAGCGGGATATGCTTGGGGAAACAGGGAGGTTGCTATGGCCGACGAATCGGCGGACGTTCGCGCCAAACTCGATTTGCTGATTGAAATCACGCGCGGGCTTCAGGGGCGCATGGATCGGCAGGACGATCGGCAACGTGAAGTCGAGGGTGCCATGCGCGAACTTGCTGGTCGTGTCGCTGAACAATCCAATATTCTGCAAGTCGCCATCGCCTCTCGCATGGGCCGCAAGCCGGCTGCTTGACCCCCGTTGACTCTCGCCGTCAAGCGCCGCATGCTCGGCGCGAGGAGAATGCCATGGCGACGATCACGTTTGATACCCATATTTTCATCAAGCGCCTGATCACCGCAGGCATGCCAGAGCCTCAGGCCGAAGCCGTGACGGCTATGGTCAAGGAAGCACAGGACGTTGCGGCTGGAGAACTGGCAACCAGAGCCGATATCGCCCGTCTTGAAGCCGCTACCAAGGCTGACATCAGGGATGTCCGGGGCGAGATGGCGCTCGGGTTTGCCAGGGTGCAGGCCGAAGTCAATCTGCTGAAGTGGATGGTAGGCATTCTGCTGGCTGGCGTGGCGTCGCTTGTCCTGAGGGCGTTCTTCCCGCTCTGATACCAGACCGAGATGAGCTTGACTCATCACGGTCTGGGAATGGCGCATTGAGCGCCCGCGCGATCGTTCGCG
>JBKACM010000063.1:0-11421 GCA_046269335.1 Alphaproteobacteria bacterium
CTCGAAGGGCATATGGCTCGGGAATATCCAGAAGATGGCAGTTGCGACGGAGAACCGGACGGGACCAGAATGCGGGGTGGGAGAATTCGGGTGTCGATGATGATTGGGAAACGGACGGTTGCGTCGATATTGTCGCTGGTGATCGCGGGGGCGACCCTTGCTTTTCCGACGAAGGTCCTGGCGGCGGAGTCCTGGGGCCTGGTCATCGGTGTTGATGACTATCAACACGTGGAAAAGCTGGGCGGGGCCGTCAACGACGCCAGGGACATCGCCCAGGCGCTGAAGAAGCTCGGGGCGCGAGATGTCAAGCTGCTGCTCAACGATGCCGCCAGTCGCGATGGCGTGCTGGCGGCGTGGAAGGATATCGCCGCCAAGGCCAGGCCGGGCGACACCGTGTACCTGACCTATGCTGGTCATGGGGCCCAGGCCCGGGATGGGGCGGGGGTCCTGCATCAGTTCGTGGTGCTGCCGGACTTTGACGTCAAGGGCGACGGGGCCGATCAGATCATTCTGGACCGGGAGTTCGGGCAGATGCTGCGGGGGGTGCCGGACCTCAATATCGTGTTCCTGGTCGACTCCTGCCATTCCGGAACCATGACCCGTGCCTACGGCAGCAAGCGCAACTTCAAAGTTCGGGCCATCGGCACGGTGGGGGTGGAGGACGCCAAGCTTGCGAGCATGGCGCGGGCTCTGCCTACCGACAAGGGGGACGTGGTCCTGCCTCACGTGGTTCACCTGGGTGCGGTGCAGCCTGACGAACTGGATCCGGAGATCATCATCAACGACAAGCCGCGTGGGGCTCTGAGCTATGCCTTCTCCCGCGCTGTGGAAGGAGCCGCGGACACCAATCGCAGCGGCGCGCTGGAGCCGAAGGAACTGGAGCAGTTCATCGGCGGAATGATCGGCGTCGCCACCGATGGGCAGCAGCATCCGCGCATTGCGGTGCGCGAGGGCTGGTCCCTGCCTCTGGCCCGCAGTGCGGACGGTGGTAGCGCGGGCGTGGGCGGAAATCGCCCCCAGACCCTTGAGTCGCCGGCCGTCGTGAGTGGGTTCCGTCCGCAGGTTCTGTCCCTGGCGGCGCTGAATGCCGGCGAGGCCGGAGGTCCCGAGGCCGCCATCCGCGCCCTGAAAGGCGTCCGCGGTGCCGGCGAGGGCGAGGCCGAACTGGTGTGGGACGTGGGACGCGGGCAGATTTCCAGCCATCTGGGCGATGTGGTGTCCTATCCCAAGGAGGGAGCGACCCGCGCCTTTCATCGGGCCGTTGCCGGCGGCGATACGGAGCCCGTCCGGGTACAGAAGGTCGTGGACAAGATGGCCCTGGTGGCCTCCATCAAGGAAGCCGCCGTTACCCATAACCTGACCATGGGCCTTTCTCCCAACGACAGGCTGCACCATGCCGGCGACGCGGTCGCCTTTACCGTCAGCGGCCACCGGATGCCCTACCTGACCCTGTTCAATCTGGCGTCGGACGGCACCGTCAACTTCCTGTACCCCCAGACCGGGGGGGGTAATCGTGATTCTCTGACCATTCCTGTCGACAAGCCATATCGGCTTGACCTCACGGTTCAGCCGCCGTTTGGTGCCGATCACCTGGTGGCGATCACCAGCCGCGAGGCGATGCCGGAGCTTCACGCCGCGCTGGCGGCTCTCGACAACACGGCGGCGGCGGACAGGGTCGGGACAGTTCTGGAGAAACAACTGGTTGGCAAGGACTACCAGATCGGGATTCACCCTTCCTTTACCGCGCCAAAGTGATGCGGAGGGGAGCGTTCGTCGGGCAACCGACGGGAGTCATTTCTTTGTTGAGAAGGATGCCATGACAATGATTGGACGGAAACGGATCGAAGGGAAGGCTGTGGCTCGGAATTTCCGGCATGCGGCGTATGGGCTGGGTGCGATCCTGGTTCTGCTGGCTCCGGTGTCCTCCAGAGCGGAAGACGTCAAGGTATTCGACAAGCCCCCCTCCCTGGAGGAGATGCGTTCGGCCCTGGGTATGAGCGGCGGTGCCAAGCCGACCATGCGCACTCGCAGCATCCAGATCGACGAAGGCGCGGAACCGGCCGCTGCCGCGGCTCCCGCCGCGTCGCCGCCACCCGCCTACGCCGCGCCAGCTCCGGCTCCCGCCTACACCCAGCCGATGGGGGCTCCGTCGCAGCCTGCCTACGCCCAGCCCGCGCCGCAGCCGAAGCAGAAGAAGGTGGCGAGTCATTCCGCGCCGAAGCAGGCTGAAATGGCGGTGTCGGAGAAGGCGATCGCCATGAAGATCAACTTCGACTACAACTCCGCCGCCATCCGTCCCGACTCGGAAGGGTTCATCAATTCCCTGGCGCAACTGCTGGCCAGTGCTCCCCAGTCGCAACTCGTCATCGAGGGCCATACCGATGCCGCCGGGGCCTACGGCTACAACATGAACCTGTCCAAGGGGCGGGCTGCCGCCGTTCGCAATGCCCTGGTTCAGCGTTATGGCGTCGCCCCGTCGCGTCTGATTGCCGTGGGCAAGGGGCCGACCGAGCCGCTGGTACCGGCTGATCCCAACAGCGCGGAAAATCGTCGCGTGCAATTCCGTGTCCGCGGGTGAGGTTAGGGTCATGGCCAGTTCCCGTTCCGGATCGCTCCTCCAGGGGCTTTTGTTGCCGGCTCTCCTGGCAGCCGTGGTTGCCGCTCCGCAAGGTGTGGGGGCACAGACGGTAAAGCCCCGCAGTTCCGGTGCTTCCGGTCTGGAGGTGCGTTCCGACGCGGCCTCCGGCCAGCCGGTGGTGGGCCACACCGCCGGTGGCAAGACGGGAGGGGCTTCGGGAGGCTATGCTCCCGCTGCCTCGGGGGGCGGTGGAGTGGCGGCTTTCCAGCGGGCGGATGGGATCGGCAGTTCGGGGGGGGTCACGATCGACGGCAACACCACCGCCAACGCCAACGCCGATCGGCTCAATACCCAATCGACTGGCCAGGGCAACAAGGGTTGTACCGCCGTCGGCAGCATCTCCGGTGCCGGATGCTGAGGCGGAACGTTTCGCGGCGGGCCTCGTTCCTTGCCGTGTTCGGCTTGGCCGCCCTGGTGGCGGCAACGGGGTCGTGTTTCTGCATGGTCACGCCGGCGTGGGCGCAGACTCAAGGAATTGAAGAGGTGACCTCGCCCTCCATCGCCGCCGTCGAGAGCGCGCGCACGGCACAGCTCGTAGCGCGGCAACTTGCGGCCAATCCCGATATTCTGGTGCTGGACTTCCCGACCCTGGAGCAGCAGGGCCTGATGTTCAACCGCGTGGTGGCCATGATCGAGCGGCAGGGGGCACCCCGGGAAAGAGTCCTCAGCGATCAGGAATTGGCTGAACTCATTCGTTCGGTGGGACGCCGCACCGCGACGTTCGCCTTCGGCAACGATTTTCGCGTCAGCGAGCTGGTAAAATTCTACAATCTGGCGGAGGAAGGGGCGGTCGAGCTGAACGGCGAGGAAACCCGGCTGAAGAGTTTTCTGGAGGCCAAGGGGTACATGCGACGCAAGTTCGGCTTCTACAATCATATTCACCCCGACAGGGTCATTCTGTCCCTGCCCCAGGAGGCGGGGGCCGACGGGCCGGACCGTGTGGTGATCACCCACACCACTCGCAATGCCATCCTGCGTCACGAGGTTGCCCATGGGGAATTCTACGCCAACGACGATTATGCTGGATATTGCGAGCGGTTTTGGGCGAACGTGCTTACTGATGAGGAGCGCAAGGCCTTTCGTGCCTTCCTCGTCACCAAGAATTACGATCCCAATAACGAAGAACTGATGATCAACGAGACGCAGGCGTATCTGCTACACACACCCGACCCCAATGTCTTCAGCGCCGCCAAGGTGAAGCTGACGCAGGCGGCGGTTGATGCGCTGCGTGCCAAGTTCTGGGCCGGAAATCCGCCGAGCCGGCTGTTCCGTTCGGAGCGCCAGGGGGGGTGATGTTCACTGTCAGGGGGGGGAGAAGCGATATGACGACGAGAAGCCAGGGGGGGTCGTTCCGTACCGTATCCTCCGCAGGGGTGACGGGTGTCTGCGTGCTGGGTCTGTTGGTCGGCTGTGTGACGCCCAATCCGGAAACGGCAACCACGGTATCGGCACCAAAGACTCCGGCCAGCAAGACATTTACCAGCTTCTCGCCGGCTCTGCGTTGCATGGACGATCTCATGCTCGCCCACGGCAAGCGCGAAATCACCATCACCACCGCCGGCATCAAGGACGCGACCCAGAAGGTTTCGGTCGGCACCAAGGAAATGCTGATCCGCGCCCTCAACATGATGTCCCGCAAGAGCAAGGCTTTCTCCTACATCGACTATGACCAGGAAAACGCCGCCTTCTTCAACGACGCCCAGCGGGCTTCCGGTCAGGCCGGGTTCAACATCCCGAGCTATTATATCCGTGGGGCCATCACCCAGTTGGACGACAACACCCTGCAATCCCAGGCCGGGGCCAGCATCGCCACTCCTTTCATGGACCTGGGCCTGTCCAAGGACCAGATCGTGTCCTTGGTGTCGGTGGACCTGAACGTGGGTGAGACGGTGAGTCGCCAGGTCATTGCCGATGCCGGTTCCAGCAACACCATGGCTGTGGTACGCGGTGGAACCTCGGGCGATGGCGGGGGCAAGATCGGCAAGGTCGGCCTCAATATCAGCATTTCCCTGGACAAGTCCGAGGGGCTGGGCTCGGCGGTCCGGGCGCTGGTGGAGCTGGGGGCCATCGAGACCATGGGCCAGTTCACCCATACGCCGTACTGGAAGTGTCTGCAAATCGAGAAGACCAACCCGAAGATGCTGGAGCAGGCTCGGGACTGGTACGATTCCATGCAGCCCAAGGATCAGATCGCTTTCGTCCAGCGCAAGCTGGCCGGGGCCGGCCTGTACAAGGGAGAGCCCACAGGTGCCATGGACCCGGCCACCGTCGATGCCATCTCCCGCTACCAGAACGCCAACCAGTTGATCGCCAACGGGCGGATGAGCTTTGAGCTGTACTTCAGCATGCTGGACGACGAGGCTCCCATGAGCGACGATCCCTCCAAGGCGGGTCAGGCTCCGATGCGGATGACCCAGGACGTGGCACCAATACCGGTTCGGGTTACCAGCGATCGCGGCGACGCTCCGACCTATCGCGCCAAGGAGACGCTGACCGCCAGTGTGGAACTGGGGCGGAACGCCTTCCTCTACTGCTTCTATCAGGACGCCGACAACGTCATCGTGCGGCTGTTCCCGAATCGCTTCCAACCCAACGCCTACGTCACGGCCCGCAGCGTGGCGCTGTCGTCGGATCGCACCCCTGCCAAGATCCGCTTTGACAAGGCCGGTCGCGAGCGGGTGGCCTGTATGGCCAGCGATGTCGACGTGGCGATGCCCGCAGAGCTGAAGCAGAAGGATTTGACGCCGCTGAAGGTCGAGTCTCTCGATCAGATTGGTGGAATCTTCCGGGCGGCCAGTCCGCGCACCTCCGAGTCCAGGCTTGAGGTGTCGGTGCAGTAGAGCCGGTACGTATACTCTTTTGTCCGGGGAGGCCTGAGCATGGGGAGGGAGCGACGCGGCGGAAGCGCAAGGCTCGCTTGTCTGACGGCTCTGGTCTGCCTGGGCGTGGGTGTGCCGCCGGGTTGGCCGGTGCTGGCGGGGGAGGTGGTCATCCTGGAGGGAACCGGAACCGCCGGCGTGCCGGTGGCGGTGGAGCCGTCCGGGGGGGTGACGGTGATCGGCAAGACTCCGGTGCAGACCGGGATCGATCGGGCCAAGAGCTACTCGGGGGCTCCGCACTCCGCCGGGGCCGATGTGGTGGTTATCGACCCCATGGCTCCGGCGACGGTGCCCACTTCGGCGGAGAGCAATGCGCGTGTCCTGGAGACCAATCGGGCCCGGGCTCAGGATTACGTGTCTCCTTCCAAGTCTCAGGGCAAGCCGCCGACCGTGGTCATTCTCGCTCCGGACGATCCGCAGGCGGTTGTCAATCAGCCTCGGACCAACGCCGCCAACCTGTCACGCAACCGGAACAAGGCCAAGAGTTACTCAAGTGGCGGTGTCACGCCCCAGCCCGGTCAGACCGTGATCGTGGTTCCGGGTGGCGCGGCGACGGCGGGTGGCGCGGGGCCGATGAGCAATGCCGCCCGTCTTGAGAGCAACACCGACAAGGCCAAGGCGTGGCTGGGGGAAGACAGCCAACGCCGTCCTTGCACCAGCGCCACCGCCTCCATCGGCGTGATCGGCGACGTTGCGGTCGACCTGGGACGCGGCAGCAGCTCCTCCGCCGTCGGGGTCAACAACGCCGCCATCGGGGGGTGTCGGTGACGCGCGCCGGAGAGGGGCCTCCGGGCGTCCTATTCGTCGCGGACGACTACCCCGCCGTTGCCGCGATCGATGACGTACTTCTTCCCGGACCGGCTGGTGAAGCGTTTGGTGCCTGGCGGTACCTTTTCGCCGTCGATGCTGACCTCGCCGTTGATTACCGAGACACCCTGGATGCTGGCTCCGGGTGCGATGCCGGTGTTGAAGCTGGCGCTGTTGCCGCCGTTGCCTCCAACCTGGGTCCGCACGTTGCCGGCGACGGGGTTCCCGCCTGCGCTTGCGCCGTTCTGGGAGGAGAAAACGCTGTTGCCCCCCTGCATGACGCTGATGCTGGTGCCCTCCGACGAGGAGATGACGCTGGTGCCGCCTGGCACCTCGCCCATATTTCCGGAAAGACCGGGGATGTTGGGCATGTCCACCTGCACCCGGCCGCCTTCGATGTTGACCCGGACGTCCTGGCCAGATGCCGCCGCCGGCAGCAGAGTCAGGGCAAGCAGGACAGCCGGCAGGCGCTTCTTTCTTGGCAACCGTCTCATCTTCGGGGCCTCCGGACAATTGGGAACGAGGTCCTACGATAACAGCAAGCTGTCCATAACGCGAAGGGAGGAAGTGATGACCGTTTCGAAAATTCTGGTGGTGCCGCTGTGTGCGGCGGTTCTGGCGCTTACCGCCGGCGTCGTCTCGGCCCAGGACATCAACAAGCGGACCCGGCTCGGCAACGAGGCCAACGGTGCCGTCAACAGCGCCAAGGCCAGGCAGTACATGCAAAGCGATGGCAGTGACAGCGGGTATCAGGACTCCTCCGACACCATCGTTCACATCGGCAGCGCCAAGAAGGGTGATTGCAATATGAACGTCGGGGGTGACACCTCTGGCAGGCAAACCGTCGTCACCGCCAAGAACATCATCAACATCTGCAAGTGACACCGGTAGACGGCAGCGAGTCCGGTCACCAGGAATACGACGAATACAGACTGAGTGGTGCGGCGATACTGGCCAGCATTTTTCTCTGCGCCATGCTGGGTTTGTCGGGGGTGACGTACTGGAACGAGTGGAGACGCGAGCTGGATCGGACGGAGGCCCTGGCGCGGGCCCTGTCCACCGCTGCCGCCGAGCAGATCGGCGGCAGTCTGCGGACCATCGACCTTCTGATACAGCACGTGGGCCAGTACGTGATCGCCAATGGCGAAAAGAACACGCCGGTGGTAGCGGCCAGTCTCGACATCCAGTCCCGTACTTTTCCCGAGATGGATGCCCTGATCATCGCCGACAAGGCTGGCCGTGCCCGAAACGACCGTGACGGCAAGAGCTGGGACGTGTCCCGTCGCGACTTTTTCGCCCTGCAAAAACGCATGTATCGCAACGACCAGGTGGTTCTGGACGGGCCACTCAAGGACCCGAACTCCGGCCAGTGGCAGGTGATCCTTTCCCGCCCCCTGATGGATGAGGCCGATCGGTTCCAGGGGGTTGCCGCGGCTGCCCTGCGCCCCAGCTTTTTCGCCGATCCCCTGCATGCCACCGGCATGAAGAACCGTGGCACCGTCACCCTGGTCAACGTCAATCACGTGGTCTTCGGCCGCTTCCCGGAAGGGGACAAATGGATCGGGGCCGTCCTGCCCAGGGGAACGGTTCCGCCGGAGTCCCTGGTGGAAAACTCCCAGATTACCAGACGCACCTATGGCCTGATGGATGGCATCGATGCGATCGCCGCCTTTCACCCGGTACGCAACTACCCGCTGGTGGCCATCGCCGCCATCCCCATGGAAGACGTGCAGGCGGCCTGGTGGCAGCATACCTGGCGGGGCATCGCCATTTCCGGCAGTCTTGGTGTGGTGATGGTATACTTCGCCATTCTGTTCGATCGCCGGGAGCGGCAGCGCCGCCGTGCCACCATCGCCCTGCAACGGCTGAATCTGGAACTGGAAAATCGTGTTGCCGAGCGAACGGAAAGCCTTCGCAACGAGGTCACCGAACGAACCCAGGCCGAGGCCAGGACTGCCAAGGTCAAGGAGGCTTACCGCAATCTGTTCGGCGGAGCCATCGAGGGTATTCTGATCCATAGGAACTTCATCCCGATTCTGGCCAACGACTCTTGTGCCCACCTGTTCGGCTACAAGTCGGCGGAAGCGATCCTGGCCCTGCCGTCCATTCTGGAGATGGTGGTTCCCGGGTCTCGGGACGGCCTGATCCAGGCGACCCGGGAGGCCATGGCCCTGGGCCAGCCCGCCACCATCGAATTCGAGGGAGCGCACAGGGGGGGAGAGATCCTGTGGTGTCTGAACTCCATCCGTCCGGTGGAATGGGAGGGGCAGCCGGCCATCCAGGCCGCCTTCGTCAACATTACCGCCACCAAGTGCTGGCAGGCCCGGATGACCGAGGCCAAGGAGGCGGCGGAAACGGCCAGTCTCCTGAAATCACGGTTCCTGGCGGTGGCCAGCCATGACCTGCGCCAGCCGGCCCAGGCGCTGGCTTTCTACATCAACGTCCTGTCCCGGCGCATCGAGGGGG
Source organism: Alphaproteobacteria bacterium (assembly GCA_046269335.1). Taxonomy (GTDB): domain Bacteria; phylum Pseudomonadota; class Alphaproteobacteria; order Rhodospirillales; family Rhodospirillaceae; genus JADFXL01. The sequence continues at coordinate 8,791 of JBKACM010000063.1, forward strand.
CGGAGGTGGAGGCCATCGTCCACCGCATCGCCGAATCCACCGACTCCCTGAATCGGCTTCTGGATTCCCTTCTGGACATGTCCAAGCTGGAGGCCGGCGTGGTGCGGGCCGAGTTGCAGCCGGTGGCGCTCGGCGAACTTCTGGATCGGCTGTGGTCCCTCAACGTTCCGGTGGCGGAAGAGGCCGGGGTATCGCTGACGGTGGTGCCAGCCGGACGTCATGGGCTGTCCGACCCCATTCTTCTGGAGCGTATCCTTCAGAACCTGATCACCAACGCCATCCGCTACACCCCATCCGGAGGCAAGGTTCTGGTGGGGTGCCAGTGTCGGAATGGGCAGATTCTCATCAAGGTACTGGACAGCGGGCGCGGTATCCCCGATCACGCCTTGGCTCATGTGTTCGAGGAGTTCTTCCGCGTGGACGACGCGACCGCCGGCGATGGAAGCCGGCCGGGGGTGGGGCTCGGCCTAGGCTTGTCCATCGTGCATCGGTTGTGCGAGCTGATGGGGCATCGGCTGGAGGTAACCTCCCGGGTTGGACGGGGGACGATGTTCGTCGTGACTCTGTCGGAGGCCGTTCCTTCCGCCGAACCGGTTCCGCCGCGGCCGGTGGCCCCGCCTCTGGTCCTACGGCCGGGAACCCGGGTGCTGATCATCGACAATGATCCTGCCATGCGCGACAGTCTGGGGCTTCAGCTCCGGGAGTGGGGCCTTGACGTCTCCTCGGCCTCCTCCTCGGAAGAGGCGCTGGCGGTGGTGCGACGCATCGGAAGCCCGGATCTTGTCCTGTCTGATTTCCGGCTGGACGGTGGTGAGACCGGTGTTGCCGTCGCCTTGCGCCTGGAGCAGGCATTGGGCCGGGTGCCGCCGCTGATCCTGCTGACCGCCGATACCGCTCCAGCGGAAATCCCTGGCCCGATGGTCTGTCAGCGAACGTTGCACAAGCCGGTGCGGCCGGAGGTTCTGCGTGCGGCGCTGGCCGAATGCCTGGCGGAGACATCACCCCCCACAGGTTTCGAGAGTCGGCGAGGATGATCATCGTTCGGTTGATAGGCCGGCTAGGTAACCAGATGTTCCAATATGCCCTTGGGCGGCGGTTGGCCCTGGAACGGGGGGTACCGCTGTTGCTGGATGCCCGGTGGTGCGGTACCGAGGACTTGTCGCAAGAGCCGGGGTTCGCCTGCCGCCTTCACCACCTGCGGATTGATGCCGCTCTGGCCGGAGAGGCGCAGGTTCGACAGGTCGTCCCTCGTCCGACAACTCTGCATTGGCGATTAGGATGGCTGCTGCCGCCCCGTTATCGCCGGGTTGTCCAACAGCGCCAATTTCCGTTTGATCCCAGTCTTCTCCGGTGCGGGAAGGACGCCTATCTGGTCGGCTACTGGCAGACGGAACGCTATTTCGACCTCATTGCCGAGGTGATCCGGGCCGATTTTCAACTGGTTGCCCCCATGTCCGAGCGCCGCATGGCCATCGCCGCCCGGATCAAGGCTTCCCGGGGGATATCGGTTCACGTGCGGCGCGGCGACTATGTCTCCGATCCGCGAACCTTGAAGACTCACGGCGTCTGTTCCCCGGAGTGGTATGAGCGGGCCATGGCGGTCCTGGCGGAGGAAGAGGAGGCCCAGGGTCGGACGCCGTCCTTCTTCGTGTTCAGTGACGACCCGGACTGGGCCAGGGAAAATCTTGTCCCCAGGGGGTCGATGACCTTCATCGCTCCGGACCCGGACGGTCGGGATTTCGAGGACCTGCACCTGATGGCCGCCTGCCGCCATCACGTCACGGCCAACAGTTCCTTCAGTTGGTGGGGAGCCTGGCTCAACCCTGACCCGGACAAGCGAGTCATCGCTCCGGCCCGATGGTTCGCGGATGCTCCCCACGACACCCGCGACCTGATCCCCCCCTCCTGGACCTGCCTTGAGTGATTATCGTTCGTTCCGCAATTTCACCGGTTGACGTTTTGCGCCCCACCGGCCCGGTGGGCCGTGGAAGCGGCCGGCGCAAGGGGTGCCGCAGCTTTTGCAGTGGCCGTCGTCGGTAAGGTGATAACGGCCCAGTTGTACCGTTTTTAATTCCGACCAAACAAATATTATAATTAATGATAACAATATATCATCACCATATCCCGTTACTTTCACTGTATCAGGTATTAACACACCAATAACCGATATTAAATTCGTACTTAATGGTTACACCTTGTCCGACGTTGGAGACGTTGGTATGGTATTGCTAGACCCTAACGAAATTAACTACACTTTAATTTCGGGTAGGATTGGTGGACTTAATGATGTCTCTAATATAAACGTTACATTAACATCGTATTCATCACCAACTTGGGATGGATTTTCAAGTGGTACTTTTAAAAACAATTCATTAATTGGTAATACAATGTTATTTAACTCACCTTGTCCATTACCGCAATTAACCACAGGTAATTCACCTGAATTCACCATATTTGATGGTTATCAACCATCACAAACTAATGGTGTTTGGAAATTATATATCAAAGATTTCGCAATAGGACCTATCAGTACCGGTTCAATAACAAGTCTTAGCAGACACCAACAAATACACAGACTACTACAAATACTCAAACTCCAACTAATACGCAAACTCCAACTAATACGCAAAC
>JBKACM010000064.1:0-11374 GCA_046269335.1 Alphaproteobacteria bacterium
GCGGCGGGCGAGCCCCCGGCCACCAAGGGCTATACCCCCAGCGTGTTCGCGGAACTGCCGCGGCTGCTGGAGCGCGCCGGCCCCGGTACCGATCGTGACGGAGGCAGCATCACCGGTCTGTTCACGGTTCTCGTGGATGGGGACGACCACAACGAGCCCATCGCCGACGCGGTGCGTTCCATTCTGGATGGCCACATCGTGTTGGAGCGCTCCATCGGCGAACGTGGCCGCTATCCGGCCATCAACATCCTGCGCAGCGTGTCCAGGACGCTGCCCGCCTGCAACAACGAGGAGGAAAACGTCCTCATCTCCACCGCGCGCCAGCTTCTGTCCACCTATGAGGACATGGCGGAACTGATACGCCTTGGTGCCTATCGCAAGGGCAGCAATCCGGACGTGGACGTGGCCATCCACTATTATCCTCAGATTGAGGCTTTTCTGGCCCAGCGCAAGAATGAAAAGACCGATCTGGCTGCCGGTTACGCCATGCTATCGGAGATTCTGACGCCTCCTGGGGCGGTATAGGGGGGTAGGTGGCTGCCGATCTGAAGGCGTTGATCCGCTACAGCAAGTGGGGGGTGGACGAGAAGCGTCGTGTCCTGGCCGATCTGCAACGACGGGAAGACGCGATCCTGGCGGAACAGAGGGCCCTGGAAGAGGAGATCCTCGCCGAACAGAGGCTGGTGGCTACCTCGGCGGTGGAGGTGAGCGCGGGGTTCGCCTACGGCGGGTTTGCCATCCGTTGCCTTCAGCGTCGCGAGCAGCTCTCCGCCGCTCTGGAAAATGCTCGCGCCCTGGTGGCGCAGGCTCAGGACGAACTGGCCGAGGCCTTTCGGGAACTGAAAACCTATGAAATCTCCCAGGCCAACCGCGAACGCCGGGAACGGGAGGAGATGGAACGCCGGGAGCAGGTTGATCAGGATGAAATAAGTCTCAACCTCTTCCGGCGCGGAAGGATTGAGGAGGGAGGGGAGGCGGGGTAGACTTCGGGCCGGCTGATACCGATGAACGCTTGATCTGACCTTCTGATCAAGCGTTCATCGGTAAGCCGCCATTGAGGCGGCAGCCAAGGCGGCGGACGCCGCCGCTTAGGCAGAGGGACAATACGGCGAGCGGGGGGGATGGCGTTGGAGTTCTACCGGGGACGGACCTGTCTGGTGACGGGGTGTGGTTTCGTCGGCAGCCATCTGGTGGATGCCCTGCTGGAGGCGGGGGCGGAGGTGCGGGTGACGGTTCATCGTCGCGGACCGCACCGGGAGCATCCTCGCCTTCGGCCGGTGGAGGCGGATCTGACCCTCGTACCGGACTGCGTGCGAGTGGCCTCGGGCGTGGACTGCGTCTTCCATGCCGCTGGTACCGTCGGGGCCTCTGGTGTCGGGCCCTCCGCCGCCATGGCCGGCATCGCGCTGAACCTCACCCTTGCCGCCAACGTTCTTCTGGGTGCCTGGCAGGCAGGGGTTGGGCGGGTGCTGGTTTTCAGCAGCAGCACCGGCTACCCCGTTCTGACCTATCCGGTGCGGGAGGATACGTTCTGGGATGGCGAGGTGTTTCCCGGGTATTTCGGCTATGGATGGATGCGACGCTATACCGAGCGTCTGGCCGAATACGTGGCCCGCAACTCGGCGGTAAAGGTCTCCATCGTCCGTCCCGGCGCTCTTTACGGTCCACGCGACAATTTTGACCCGGCCACCTGTCATGTGATCGCGGCCCTGATCAACCGGGCTTTGGCCGGCGAGGACCCGTTCCTGGTCTGGGGGACCGGCGAGGACGTGCGCGATATCCTGCATATCCGGGATTTCGTGCGTGGTTGCCTGTTGGCCCTGGAGCACAAGGCCGACTGCGATCCCATCAATCTGGGTTGTGGCTTCGGTACCAGCACCCGACAACTGGCGACCCAGGTGCTGGCGGCCGCCGGGAGGGCCGATACCGAGATCCATTTCGATCCGACCCGGCCGACGGCGATACCGTACCGGGTGCTCGATATTACCAAGGCGCGGGCCGAGTTGGGCTTCTCTCCGGATATTTCCCTGGGAGAGGGGGTGGCGGAGACGATGGATTGGCTCCGTGCCGGCAGGAATGGGCGGTGACGCCGAAATTTGACCGGTGGGGGAACCCCGGAGACCTGAAACGGGCCATCCTGATCCCGTTCATCACCTTCGTGGCTCTCGTGATCGGTGGGGCCACGCTCCAGATTTACTGGCATGAACAGGACGAACGAGACCGCAACATGGAAATTGCGGTCGATCGCGTGCATCGTACCATCGACGAGATATTGGATGAGCGGTATAACGATCTTAAAGTTGTTGCGTCGTTGATTTCGGATAGAAAGGAAATTGTCGACGCATTCGTGAAAATGGACAGGACATCTTTATACAATAACTCAAGAGATATTTATGACAGCCTCTCATCGTCGCACATGGCGACACATCTTTATTTTATTGATACGGATCGAACGACGTTTCTTCGTGTTCATGCCCCGCAAACGCACGGGGACGTCATAAATCGGACGACATTGCTGCGGGCCGAGAAGAGTGGAAGCGTCGAGGTCGGCCTGGAAATGGGGCTGCTTGGAACATTGACGGCCAGGGTGGTCATGCCCTGGATGAATGAAGACCGGCGGATCGGCTACATCGAGCTTGGCATAGAACTTGGTGATGTTCTGCTGAACAGCGGCTCCAGACATGGGTTGCAGTCATTTCTCTTCATTCCGAAGAAGTTTCTGGACCGGAGGAAATGGGAAGAGGGAATGGAGATGCTGGGGCGTCCAGCGGACTGGGACCGGTTTTCGGATCTTGTCCTGGTGGCAAATACCGGCCAGCGTTCAACCAGTCTGGTTGCCAGGATTGGCAGTCTGGGCGAGGTTGATGGCATTTCCCATGTTACCGACCGGGACGGAACGGCCTATGCCCTGTCACGGCTGAAGTTTTACGATGTCGGGGGTCGCGAACTGGCCTTTCTTTTCCTGCTGGAGGATCCGACGGGCGCGAAGGATTCTCTCGAAAGTCCCGTTGCCGTTTTCATCCAGGACCTGCTGGTCGGGGGAGGGATTCTGGGGCTGGTGTTGTGGTCGGTGGTGAGACGGGTGGAACGGCATGGGCAGTCCCTGGGGCAGGCCAATCGGGAACTGGGCCTGGCCAAGGAAGCGCTTGAGGCGCGAACCCGTGAGCTGGGACTGATCGAGACCCGTCAGCGGGCGATTCTGGACACGACGGCCGATGGACTGACGGTTATCGACGAGCATGGTGCCATTGCCTTGTTCAACAAAAGTGCCGAAGTGATTTTTGGACACTCCGCTACCGATGTCATCGGACAGGATATTTCCATTCTGTTTCCGCCCGCCGGTGTGGGGGATTCCGGCGATGTGCTCTACCACTTCAAGGAGGCCTCGGTAACCCCGACCGGGGTTCGTCTGGAGCGGATGGCCCGGCGCAAAAGCGGAAAGCTGATTCCGGTCGAGTTGGCCATGGCGGACGCCAGCGTGCTGGATCGCCGCTTCATCGTCGCCACCTTCCAGGATATCCGCTGGCGCAAGACAATGGAAAAGCGGCTCCAGGAAGCCCTTGAGCACCAGCGCGCGGTGAATGCCGAGCAGCGGGCCTTTGTCGCCATGGCCAACCACGAGTTCCGTACTCCCCTTGCCATCATCGATGGTGCCGCCCAGCTTCTCCTGCGGCATTCCGGCCGGATGGGTGGGGCGGAGATTTCGGAAAAGCTCCAACAGATACGATCCGCCGTACAACGGATGACCGAGCAGATGGAAAGTACCCTGATCCTGATGCGGAGCGACAGCGGCGCGGTGGTTTTCTCTCCGGGTCCCTGTGATCTGGCCGAGCTTGTCCGTGCGGTATGCGTGCGTCAGGCGATCCTGTCTCCGTCCCATGAGATCGTCATCGACGTAGGACGCCTGCCGGCCACGATCGTGGGGGACAAGAATCTGCTGGATCACGTCGTATCCAACCTCATCTCCAATGCGGCGAAATACTCTGGAGAGGATAGGTACGTGTACGTGACGGGTTATGCCGAGGATGGGTACGCCGTTGTTTCGGTCGAGGATCACGGCCTTGGTATTGAACAGGACGACATTCCGAAATTGTTTCAGAGATTCTTCCGGGGCAGCGCCACGCAACATATCCGTGGCACCGGGATCGGCCTCAGTCTCGTCAAACAGTTCGTCGAGATGCATGGCGGCACCGTGGCCGTGGAAAGCCGCATCGGCCGGGGGAGCACCTTCACGGTAAGGCTCCCGATCTCCCTCCAGAATTTCTAGCCCGCTTTCCCTGCGAGAAGCACGGACTAATCCGGATGGATGACCTCGTCCACCAGGGCATAGTTGTTGCGCCGGTAGGTATCCAGAAGACCGTGGATTTCCTCCGCCGGCGTGCCCAGGACCCGGAGTACGGTACCGGCCAGTTGCAGACTCCCCTCCAGCGTCTCGGGCACGACGCCGCTGGCCCCGGCCAGCTCAAGCTGCTTCTGGTGGCGTCGATCCCGGGCGCGGATCAGGACGTGGAGGGATGGGTATTCCTGTCGCAGACGGATCAGGACTCCTTCCGATGCCAGGGAGTTGTCCATGGTCAGTACGGCTGCCCGTGCACGCTCGGCCCCCACTGAACGGAGAACATCCAGTTTCAACGGGCTACCGAAGAACACCGGCTCGCCACGATGGCGGAACTTCTCCACCAGATGAGGATTGCGATCCAGGGCGACGAAGGGTATCTGCTGCCGGCGAAGGACCGAGGCGATGGTCTGGCCCACCCGGCCAAATCCGGCGATGATCACGTGTCCGTCGAGTTCATTGACCTCCTCGCCCGGACTGTAGCGTTCCCCCTCGTGGAGGTCATGGCGGTGGACCAGGCGCTCCCCCAGCGCCGCCAGCAGGGGGGTCAGGATCATGCTGCCGACAATCGTGATTACCAGGTGCTGTGACAGGGTGGCGGGAATCAAGCCGGCTCCCGCGGCTTGGCTCAGGGTTACGAACGCGAATTCCCCTCCCTGGGACAAAAGCAGGCCGATCTGGAAGGAGACGGCGGGGGCAAAACGGAACATCCGGCAAAGGGCCGCGAGAATGACCGTTTTCACCGTAATCAGGACCGCCAGGGACAGGGCCAGCTCCCCCGGATGTTGCAGGACGTAGCGAAAATCCACCGTCATGCCGATGGTGAGGAAAAACATTCCGACCAGAAGACCGCGCACCGGCAGGATGTCGGCCTCCACCTGATGGCGGTATTCGGTGCTGGCCAGCATGATGCCGGCCAGAAACGCCCCCAGGGACATGGACAGTCCCACCTGTTCGGTGGCGAAACTCATTCCGATGGTCACGAACAGCACCGTCGCTACGAAGGCATCGGTGGAATGGGTGGCGGCCACGAACCGGAACAGCGGCCGCAGGGCCAGATGGGCGACAAGAAATATCACGAGCAGACCGCCGGTGGCCCTGAGCAGGGCCATGCCCAGGGCGGCCACGAGGTTGCCGGTGTTTCCCCCGAGGAGCGGGATCAGCACCAGGAGGGGTACGATCGCAAGATCTTGCAGGATCAGGGTCGTCAGGGCCACTCGTCCGGCCCGGGTATTCAACTGACCGGTCTCGGCCAGAACCTGGAGGACGAAGGCGGTGGAGGACACGGCCAGGGAAAGGCCGATGATGACCGCCGCTCCCGTCGTCTGCCCCAGCAGCCAAGCCACCATGCCCAGAACCACGGAAGTTCCCAGCAACTGCCCCACGCCAATACCGAAGATGAAACGTCGGACGATTCGTATCCTTTCCAGGGACAGCTCAAGCCCGATCATGAACAGGAGAAAGACCACGCCCATTTCCGCAAGCAGGGAAACGCCGTCGGTATCGTTGATCAGGGCCAGGCCATGACCTCCGATGACAAATCCGGAGACGAGATACCCCAGAATGGGGCTGACACGCAGCCTATGACACACCGGTGTCACCAGGACGGCGATGACCAGAAAAACCAGGATATCGGCGAGGGTACGATCATCCATGGAGGGGAGTGCAATCTCCAGTGCGAAAAGTCATGGTCACGCTTCAAGGTCCCGGGGGGTCAGGGCCACCAGAGCCGCCACCATCCTATCGACATTCTCCGTCAGTGTCGCCATCGATGGAAGCGGGGCATAATGGATGTTATCAAGGTACAATTTGCGATTGATTTCAATCTGGAGCACATGCACCCTGCGGCGGGGACGCCCGTAGTGTCGTGTGGTGTATCCACCCGAGTAGGGGATGTTGCGCGCCACCCGGTATCCCATTCCGGTCAGGGCCGCCTCGGCGGTCAGGGTCAGGGCCGGGGCGCAGGAGGATCCGAATCGGTCGCCGAGAACGAAATCCACTCCAGCTTCCGCTTCCGTCCTGCCGATGGGGATCTCCCCCGGGGGCATGGAGTGGCAGTCCACCAGCACGCAGCAGCCGAAGTAGCTCCAGGTGGAATGAATCAGGGTTTTCAAGATCCGGTGGTAGGGACGATAACAGGTCTCGATGCGTTGTTCGGCCTCGGCAAATCGCAGCTTGCGGGCATAGATTTCGATATCGGCGGCGACATTCCGGGCGATGGTGCCAATTCCCGCCGCAACGTGGACGGATCTGGTGTTGGCGTAATCCGGCAGGGGGTCCTCGAACATCCCGGGGTCGAGTTCATAGGGCTCGCGGTTGACGTCCACGTAGGCCCGCGGAAACAATGCCCGCACCATGGGAGCGCCGTGGGCGGGTACGGAACCGAAAATCCGGTCCACGAAACAATCCTCGGACCGCCGCAGGGTCGCGGGATCCAGGGCGGAGGCTTCCAGAAAATCGGTGAGGTAGGTACTGCCGGAATGTGGCGAGGCAAAGACGAAGGGGACGGTCTGAGGCGAAGGGGAGAGAACTTCCACAAGCCCGGCCTCTCCGGCCGGGGGTGGCATACGGGAGGAACTCGCCTCCCCCATGCCTCGTCAGCCGTGCGCGACGATCCGGGGGAGGCGATTGTGCCAGCGGGGGCTGGTCTCGGCCGCGGCGGGGGTGAGGTCCACCAGGGTCCAGGCGGTGGCATCGGCGAAAAGCTGCCGCAGGAGGCGGTTGTTCAGGGCGTGACCGGAACAGTGGCCGAAGAAGCGACCAATGATCGGATGGCCGGCAAGGTTGAGGTCTCCAATGGCATCCAGGATCTTGTGACGAACGAACTCGTCGTCGAAGCGCAGGCCTTCCTCGTTCAGGATCCGATCCCCGCTGACCACGACGGCATTGTCCAGGGAACCACCCCGCGCAAGGCCCATGGCCTGAAGCTGCGCGACCTCTTCCAGGAAACCGAAGGTGCGGGCACGACTGATTTCGGCGGAGAAGGAGGCGCTGCTGAAATCCATGCCGTAGGACTGGCGCGCCACCGCGGCCGCGGCGAAAGCAATCTCGAAATCGATGGCGAACCCGGAGGAGGCGGGATACAGGGCCGCCGTCTTGTCGCCGTCCTGAACGACGACCTTCTTCAGGATCTTGATGGCGCGCCGGGGAGCGTCCTGTTCGGCGATGCCCGCGCACTCCATCAGGAAGAGGAAGGGGGCGGCGCTGCCGTCCATCACTGGAACCTCGGGACCGTTGATTTCCACCATGGCATTATCGACTCCGGCTCCGGCGAAGGCCGCCAACAGGTGCTCGATGGTACCGACGCTGACCTTGTTGTCGTTGCTCACCACGGTACACATGCGGGTGTCCACCACCCGGCCCCAGTGGGCCGGGATCACCGCACCGGATCCGGCGATATCGATACGGCGGAACACGATGCCGGTGCCGATTTCAGCCGGCTGCAAGGTCATGGAAATCCGATTGCCGGTGTGCAGTCCGACACCGGTGCAGGTGATGGCGGTCTTGAGAGTACGTTGACGCATCACAGCACCATGCGTCGTTCCGGTTTTGCGGCCGGTCTCCGTCGTGTCTTTGCTGATGGCGTACATGCGGCACTCCGCGACTATTACCCCGAGCCGATAGTCAGAATCCCAAACGGCGTATGATCATGCTGTAACAAAGGCTCGTAAAGTCTACAAGTAAATCATTGTTACAGAATGTTACGCATCTGCGAAACCTGTTGTCGCCTTCCCATGCCATGAGTTCCTGAAGTGGGCAAAAGGCCGATGAAAGCCCCAAAATCCGTGCGGTACGCAAGGCGACCCGGCGCTTTCACCGGGGATACAGGTCGGATATAGGCCTTTCGGGAGAGAGGGGCAGAAAAGACTATTCTTCGAATTGGATAACAATACTTTCGCCGTGTTGCAAATGTGCAATGAAATGTATTGGCAGAAGAGAAGCGCTGGTGCCGCAGGAGCGAAATGTCCGCAGCACGAACCCAGGTCGGTCGGGAAAACCCGATCGACCTGGGGGATGTGGATATCTTCAGGTATCAATTAGCCTGACGACGCAGGAACGCCGGAATGTCGAGATCATCATCGGCGTGGGAAGAGACCATGCGGTCGTCCGGATCGGTCCTGAGGTTGCTCGCGCCCTCCGGGATGGAGTGCTGCCGCTGCGCCATTTCCCGGTTGTCGGAGCGGGTCCCGTCTCCGTTGTCGGGCCGGGCACCGCCACGAATGCGGCTGATGCGATCCAGCAGGCTCGGTGCGCGCCGACCCTCCTGCGGCGCGGGGGGCTGTGCCGGACGCCCCTGTTGCGGTTGGACGGGAGCACGGCCGGCCTGAGGAGCCTGCCGCCCGTTGCCGGAATCACGGGGATCCATGGGAACCGGCGGGATGAAAGCTTCCTGCTGCTGTTGCGGTTGCTGCTGACGGGGCGCTACCCGCATCTGCGGCGGACCGGAGGACTGGCCACCGCTCTGCTGCGGAGCCTGTCGTTCCGTCTCCTGGTAACGGTCCTGAGCCGCCGGGGCCGGGGCCGCCGTCCTGGGTTCCGGAATCGAAATCATACCGGAGTCCTGGGCGATGGGGCGAACCTGTGGTTGATCCTGCACCGGTCGGGCTCCGCGCGGGGCCTCGGGCGTCTCCCGTACCATGGCCGGCTGTTCGCGGGGGGCATGCATGTCGTAGACGTTGGGACGCGGTTTGACAGCAGCTTCCCCCTCTATGCCGGTGGCGACGACGGAGACCCGGATCTTGCCCTCCAGGCGCTCGTCGAAGGTCGAGCCGAAGATGATATTGGCTTCGGGATCGACCTCGTCCCGGATGCGGTTGGCCGCCTCGTCAACCTCGTACAAGGTCATGTCCGGGCCGCCGGTGATGTTGATCAGCACGCCGCGAGCCCCCTTCATGGAGGTATCGTCCAGGAGCGGGTTGGAAATAGCGGCTTCGGCCGCGTCCAGCGCCCGCTTGTCGCCTTCCGCCTCGCCGGTGCCCATCATGGCCTTGCCCATCTCGCTCATGACGGTGCGGATGTCGGCGAAGTCCAGGTTGATCAGTCCCGGCATCAGCATGAGATCGGTCACCCCGCGCACGCCGGCATACAGAACGTCGTCGGCCATGTTGAACGCCTGGGCGAAGGTGGTGCGTTCATTGGCGATCCGGAACAGGTTCTGGTTGGGAATGATGATCAGCGTATCCACGTAGCGGGCCAGTTCCTCCATGCCCGCTTCGGCGGTACGCATGCGGTGAATGCCCTCGAACTGAAAGGGCTTGGTCACCACGCCGACGGTGAGAATCCCCATCTCCCGGGCCGCGCGGGCGATGACCGGGGCGGCACCGGTGCCGGTACCACCGCCCATGCCGGCGGTGATGAAGGCCATGTGGCTGCCGGCCAGTTCCGATTGCAGCAGTTCCAGTGCCTCTTCGGCGGCGCTGCGGCCGACGTCGGGCCGCGCTCCGGCTCCCAGACCCTCGGTGGTGTGGATGCCAAGCTGGATGCGCCGATCGGTGGCCGCCTGGCACAGGGCCTGGGCATCGGTGTTGGCCACGACGAAGTCAACCCCCTCCAGACGCTTCTGGATCATGTTGTTGACGGCATTCCCGCCGGCACCGCCGACGCCGATCACGGTGATGCGTGGCGTCAGATGTGGATCCATGCCATTTCTGGGCACGCTCAAGTTAATTCCCATTCGTCCCTCCCCGCTGTGTGATTCCGCAGTCGGCCAATAACCCCGGCCTGTCGTTCCTGAACTATCGTTGGGCATCGAACTATCCCCCGTCCAACAGTGTAAATCTTAAAAGTTGTGCCTCAGCCACTCGCCCAATCGCCCGAAGCGGCTGGCCCGCTTCTCGACCGGGGCCTTGGCCGGAGCGTCGGCGTGCAGGTGGGCGGCATAGCGCAGCAGGCCGGCGCAGGTGGCGAAGGACGGCCCCCCCGTGGCTTCCGCCAATCCCTTGATCCCCTGCGGCCTGCCCAGACGGACCTGCTTGTCGAGAATCTGCGACGCGGCTTCCCGCACGCTCTGCAATTGCGAGGCTCCACCGGTCAGCACCACCAGACGGCCAGCGGCCTTGGTCAGGCCGTGGGATTCGAGGTGGCTGCGGACCAGTTCAAAGGTCTCCTCGATCCTGGGTTGGATGATCTGCACCAGCATGGAGCGCGGCACCTGACTGGCCGCGCTGTCATCGTCCTCGCCCACCAGCGGCACCTTCAGGATCTCGCGGGAGTCGGTGGGCGAGGGGATGACGCTGCCGTAAAGGGTCTTCAGTCGCTCGGCATTGACCACCGGCGTGGACAGACCCTTGGCGATGTCACCGGTAACGTGCTGGCCTCCGATGGGCATGGTGGCGACGTGGATGATCTGGCCATGTTCGAACACCGCCAGGCTGGTGGTGCCCCCCCCCATGTCGATGCAAGTGACGCCCAGTTCCTTTTCGTCTTCCACCAGGCAGGCAAGCCCTGCGGCGTAGGGCGATACGACCACCGCTTCCACTTCCAGATGGCAGCGTTCCACCACCAGGCGCAGGTTGCGGATGGCCCCGGCCAGGGCATCCACCACGTGAATCCTGACCCCGAGCTTGCCTCCGAACATCCCCCTGGGATCGCGGATGCCGTTGGAACCATCAATGGCGTAGCCGATGGGGATGCAGTGCAGCAACTCCCGTTCCCCGGTGTTCTGCTGGCGGCGGGCATAGTCCAGGATGCGACGGACGTCGGCACCGTCGATCTGGTGGCCATCGACCGCGACCTCCACCTCAAGGATGTGGGAAAGCGCCTTGCCACCGGAAATGTTGACCACCACCTGGTCGATGCGTTCCCCGGCCATCTGCTCCGCGGCCTCGACGGCGGCACGGACCGACGCTTCCGCCTCGTCCATGTCCACCAGGGCCCCGTTGCGCAGGCCAAGGGAACGGTGGTGGCTTTCACGGTTATCTCGTCAGGAACTTGACCGAATTTGCGGCGCATTTGCTTGAGAAGCATGGCCGCCTCGCCTGCCTTACGGCCTTCCTCATGGCCTTCCTCATGGCCTTCCTCATGGCCTTCCTTATGGCC